>JBFHEL010000103.1:0-10929 GCA_041584155.1 Saccharicrinis sp. | reverse complement strand
GGCAATTTTTAGCCATCTATTTAATGACGGGAAGCTTGATCCGGTAGATAATGCAAAAATTGGACAGAAGGCTGAGCATGCGTGTAAAAAATTCTGTGGTCTGATGGACCAAACGGCTTGTGCTGTAGGTGGATTTATTACTATTGATTTCGAAAATCCATCTAATCCTATTGTGAAAGCCTTGGATTTTGACTTTGCTAAAACAGGATATTCATTGGTGATTACAAATACTGGAGGTAGCCATGGCGGACTTGATGAAGAGTATAATGCACTGCCCGGAGAGATGAAATCTGTAGCTAAAGAATTAGGGCATGAGGTTCTTCGTCCTCTTTCAATGCAAGAAGTTGTCAAAGGCATCCCTGCTATTCGGGAAAAAGTAGGTGATCGTGCATTGTTGCGTTCCATTCACTTTCAGGCAGATAATGCTCGTGTAGTAGATCAGGTAGAGGCACTTGAGGCAGGTAAGTTTGATAAATTTCTTAACCTGGTTATTGAATCAGGTTTTAGTTCCTATATGTACAATCAAAATATTTTTGTAGGTGGTGAAACGAAATACCAAAATGTAGCTCTGGCTTTGGCGCTTAGTGATTTGGTGTTGAAAGGTAAGGGCGCATGGCGTGTTCATGGTGGTGGTTTTGCTGGAACTATTCAGGCTTTTGTTCCTAATGATCTGTTAGATACATATATATCAACGCTGGAACCGGTTTTTGGAGAAGGTAACTGTCATAAACTTTTTATTCGTTCTAAGGGAGCTGTTAAGGTGTCGCTATAAGGGTGTAATTTATATACAGCCAGTGGTTTATACTGGCTGTTTTTAGGTATAAAATATTCAAAAATAATCTTATGAATAGTTCAAAAACAAATTATACGGTGCCATTTATTATTATGTCATTCCTGCTTTTTTTACTGGGCTTTGTGACATGGATGAACGGTGTACTGGTTCCTTTTTTACAAAAGTTATACGATTTGAAACCGGCTATTGCTCAGTTGGTTAATGCTGCTTTTTTTAGTGCCTATATTTTTTCAATTCCAGTTGGAGGTTTTGTTAAAAAACTAGGTTACAAAAAAAGTGTGATTGTAGGTTCCTTGATAACGGGTTTAGGTAGTTTATTATTTATCCCTGCTGTTACAGCAGGCTTTGGTATGTTTTTGTTTGCTTTGTTTGTGAGTGCACTTGGAATTGTACTGTTGCAGGTTGCTGCAAATCCCTATGTGATAGCGTTGGGTAGCCCTGAAACATCTTCTGCGCGCCTAACATTAGCTATGGCTGTTAACTCAGCTGCAGCCGTTCTTGCACCCGTTGTTGGTACCGGATTAATTTTAAGTCAGGTTACTGGAGATCCTGCAGCGGATGCTTTATTGGCTAAACCTGTTTATTATGTTTTAGGAGGTATTGCTGTTTTAACAGGTGTTTTGTTGGTTTTTATGAAACTTCCTGCTATTGCCGATGATGATGCCGTTGCTTCAGAAGGAATAGGAAGATCAGCATGGAGCTATCGTCATCTTATCCTTGGATTTGTTGCCATAGGGATGTATATGGGATTAGAAGTGGGGGTTAATTCATTTTTATACCGCTATATGGAAACTAAGATTGGTTTGGACCCTAATGATATTAAGTTTTTTATGGGGGCTTATCCTTTTGGTTTTGTAATCGGTCGACTGGCTGGTGCAGGTATTTTAAATAAATATTCGCCTAATAAAGTATTGGCTATTTCCTCGCTATTGGGTGCCTGTATGATATTAATTACTGTTTTAACCAATGGTATGGTATCTTTGGGAGCTATCTTGGCAACAGGATTATTCCATTCTATTATGTGGTCGGTGATTTTTGATTTGTCACTCAAGGATGTTGCTCCTGGTGCTGCTAAACTGGGTTCCGGTATTTTATGTACAGGTGTTGTTTTTGTTGGACTCTGGACTTATGTGATGGGGGCAATAGAGTCTATTTCAAATATCTCTACAGCTTATATGGTTTTATGGGTATTTTATGCTTTTATTATTTTCTTTGCACTAAAAGGATCAAAAATAAGAGCAAAAGCTTAATTTCAAATTTTAAAATTTAATATGATGACAAAAGCTTCAGATATTTTTACACTTAAAAATGCCAATAATATAGAGGTTTCCTTTATAGGTCGTGGCGGACAAATAATTGGCATTAAAGTGCCTGATGCAAAAGGAGAAATTGCTGATGTAGTAGTGGGTTATCCTTCGGTTGATGCTGCGCTGTCAGGTGATGCCTATTTAGGTGCGCTTTGTGGCCGTTATGCCAATAGAATTGTGAAAGGGAAGTTTGAGCTGGAAGGAACTGCTTATCAGTTGGATGTAAATAATCAGCCTAATCACTTACATGGTGGTTTTGATGGCTTTAATAGCCGGGTTTGGGATGTAAAACCATATGCAGATTCCAGATTCACGCAGGCGTATAAATTATCTTTGCTTAGTCCCGATGGCGACCAAAATTATCCCGGAGAACTAAGCGTAAGTGTGGTATATGGATTAACAGAGGAGAATGAGTTTGTGATCGATTATACGGCAGAAACGACAAAACCTACCATTATTAATCTCACCAGTCATGCTTATTTTAATTTAAAAGGAGCAGGAACAGGAACTATAGAAAAACATGAGTTGTTGTTAAACGCCTCTAAGTATACGCCTATAGATGGAGAAATTGGCACTGTAACTGGAGAGATTGCAGAAGTAAAAGGTACAGCAATGGATTTTGTAAATACCAAAACCATAGGAGAGACTTGTCATGCCGATGATGCCCAGGTGAAATTGGTTGATGGAATAGATCATAATTTTGTGATTAACAACTATGATGGTTCCGTTAGACTTGCTGCCAGATTAAAAGATCCTGAGAGTGGACGGGAAATGGAGGTGTATACCAACCAACCCGGTATTCAGATTTATACAGGGAGTCATTTTGATAGTTCTGAGACAGGAAAATTAGGCGCCCCAATTCAAAAATGGGCGGGATTAGCGATGGAAACCCAAATTTTTCCTGACTCTCCAAATAAGGAAAACTTTCCTAATGCGGTTTTAAACCCGGGAGAGATTTACAAGCATACATGCGTTTATAAATTCATTTAGTATTTTTCAATATTATACAAAGGCCACTCTGTATTCTTTTAGGGTGGTTTTTTTTTACTCCAGAAGATGAAAATGATGACTTTTTTTTGATTTGTTAATATTTTTCCTTTTTTTCACACTTCTTAAAAAATGTGAATTTAAACTAAGTTATTATATATTATCTAAAAACTATAAAATGAACTCGAGTAAAAAAGGGAATTTAATTCCTATCGTAATGATGATCTTACTATTTGGTATGATCTCTTTCGTAACTAATTTGGCTGCTCCCATGGGAATTGTTGTTAAAGAACAATTTCAGGCGTCTAACTTCCTTGGGATGTTAGGTAACTTTGCCAATTTCTTAGCCTATGCCTTTATGGGAATACCCGGGGGTAAATTATTAGAAAAAGTAGGCTACAAAAAAACAGCTTTATTGGCCATTGTAATTGGCTTTGTTGGTGTGGGTATTCAATTTATGTCTGGTATTGCCGAAAGCTTTGTAGTGTATTTATTGGGTGCCTTTGTAGCTGGTTTCTCTATGTGTTTATTAAACATTGTGGTCAACCCAATGCTAAATACCTTAGGTGGTGCTGGTAAAAAAGGAAATCAATTAATTCAAATTGGTGCTACCTTCAATTCACTTTCAGGTATGACTGTACCTATTCTGGTGGGAGTGCTTATTGGTACTGTAAGTAAAGATACTGCTATTAAAGATGTTAATCCTGTGATGTTTATCGCCATGGGTATCTTTGCTTTAATTGGTATCGTATTGTATTTGGTGAATATTCCGGAACCCCATATTGCAAAAGATGGTGCAGTTAAGGAACATTCAAACTATAGTCCCTGGTCTTTTCGTCACTTTGTTTTAGGTGCTATTGCCATTGGTGTTTATGTAGGAATTGAAGTAGGTGTGCCTGCTACTTTAAATCTATTTTTAGCAGATGCTGCAGCCGGAGGTTTAGATGCAGCTACAGCCGGATCTGTAGCGGCTACCTACTGGGCACTGATGCTTGTGGGTCGTTTTGTTGGTGCTTCAATCGGTGGAAAAGTATCTAGTAAAAGTATGTTAATTGTAGCTGCTTCATTAGGTATGATTTTAACTTTTATGGCAATTCTTCTTCCAACATCTATAGGTGTTTCCATCCCGGTATTCCAAAGTACAGCAAGTGGTCTTGCATTTGGTATTGCCCCGGTACCTATTAATGCTATGTTTTTGGTATTGATTGGCTTATGTACATCTGTGATGTGGGGTGGTATTTTTAACCTGGCTGTTGAAGGTCTAGGTAAGTTTACTGCTGCTGCTTCAGGTATTTTTATGACCATGGTAGTGGGTGGTGGTATTTTACCATTAATTCAAAATGCTGTTGCTGATGGAATGGGTTACATGATGTCGTACTGGGTGCCATTCTTAGGTTTAGCTTATATGCTTTATTATGCATTAGTTGGTAGTAAAAATATTAATACAGATATTCCTGTGGAATAGAGTTTGATTATTTCTTATTTTACTTTTAAAATATAAAGGGTTTGGCTTATGTCAAACCCTTTTTTATATAGAATAATTATTAGCTTGAGTATTATTTATTTGTTAAATCATTTAATTCTTTCCAGAAGCTTACTGTTATCATAGATTACATTATTACTTTTGAAGCGATTAAAAGTAAAAATCATTAAATTATATCTCATAATCACTCTAAACTTAACTTTTATACTAACTAAGGTATATAATGAAAAAGAAAGAAGTCATCATAAACGGAGCCATTGACTTGTTTGTCTTAAAGGGGTTTTCTGCTTCAACTAATGAATTAATTAACAGAATAGGCATTGCTAAAGGTACTTTGTATCATTACTTTAAGAGTAAGGACCAGCTCATTGTGGATATTTATAAAACTCTGATGTTTGAAATTGAAGCAGAATGTGTTTCTGAAATGCTGGAAGAAGAGGATCCGGAGGCTTATACTAAAGATGTTTTTGCAAAAATAGTGAACTGGTTTATTAAAAACCCTAACAAATTTTATTACATCAATAGCTTTGAGGCCAGCCCGTACAATAAAATACATGCCTTATCCATTCGCGAAACCTTAAACGGACCACAGAAAAATATTATGCAAAAAGTAAATATGGGCGTAATGAAAAACTATAATACAGACCTGATAACTTTTATTGATTTTGCCTTTACCCGGTCAACAGCTAATTATTTTTTGTCACAGGCTAATCCCATGGGTAAGTTTCGAAAAGAGTTTGATGAAGCTTTCGATTTATACTGGCATGGAGCCTCTAGTCAGTAAATTTTTACTTTTTTTATGTGCGTATTTTATATGATTAATAGAATATTTTACTTCTAATTATAAAATACATGTTATATTTGCGGGGTATATAAATTATTTTTGCTCTTTTTACTGGGAAGTACATTAAAATAAAGGAGGTTATTTTTTTGAATTTTCTTTTTTTAACTGATTAGACTTGATTTTGGGTAAATTAAAAGTTTTTATACGATTTTTTACATTTTTTAACAAGATAATGTTATATTAACACAGATTTAATAGAAAATACACCGACTTGTCGGTCGGTTTTGTAGATATTTGCACGGATTAATTCATACATTTGTAACGAAAAATAATAACGATTTCACCTAAATCAAATTTTTAAAAATGAAACAAAGTATCACTAAACTTTATGTGTTAGGATTATTTCTGGCACTTTCGCTGGGGATGACGGCCCAAAGTAAAGTAAAAGGGAAACTTGTTGATTCTAGCAACAATGAACCTTTAATTGGAGCTGCTATTTATCTGCAAACAGATAAAAGCATTGGAACTGTAACATCTTTAGATGGAACTTTTGAGCTTGGCCTTGCCAATGGTAAACAAGTTTTAGTCTTAAGTTATCTGGGATATGTTGATCAGGTTAAAACGATTAATGTAAATGGTGACACCAACCTGGGTACCATTAAATTGGAATCTTCATCAGTTGGTTTAAACGAAGTAGCTATTATTGCTTCTGTAGCAGTTGATAGAAAAACACCAATTGCTATGTCGTCTCTGAAAGCAGACTTAATTGAGTCTAAATTAGGGACTCAGGAATTTCCTGAAATTCTAAAAACAACACCTTCTATTTATGCAACTAAACAAGGGGGTGGTTTTGGTGATTCAAGAATCAACGTTCGTGGTTTCAACCAACGAAACGTTGCAGTAATGATTAACGGTGTTCCTGTTAATGACATGGAAAACGGTTGGGTATACTGGTCAAACTGGGCTGGTTTAGCCGATGTGACCAGAATGATGCAGGTACAACGTGGTTTAGGTGCGGCTAAAATTGCTGTTCCTTCAATTGGAGGTAGTATCAATATCTTAACCAATACTACCGAAGCAGAAAAAGGAGGAACATTCAGAGCTGGCATTGCTAATGATGGTTATGAGAAATTATCGATGACTGTTTCTACCGGTATGAACGAAAAAGGATGGGCTGCTTCTATTTCTTTGGCTAAAACTCAAGGAGATGGGTATGTTGATGGAACAGAGTTTGAATCTTATTCTTATTTCCTCAACATTTCCAAAAGAATCAATGATCATCATAGCTTAGCTTTTTCAGTATTTGGAGCTCCTCAGGAACATGGTCAGAGATCATATACGCAAGAAGTTAGTCAGTATTTGGAAAGTAAATCAGGTATTAAATATAATGAAAACTGGGGTTACAGAGATGGTGAAGTACAAACGTTAAGATTAAACCATTATCATAAACCACAGGCTATCTTAAACCATAACTGGACTATTGATGATAATACTTATTTAGGAACTGCTTTGTATGCTTCTATCGGTAGCGGTGGTGGTACTGGTCCTTTAGGTGATGATTCAAGTATGTTTTATGATTTAAAAGACGGACAAATTGATTTTGATTCAATTGTAGACAACAATATCGCCAATGGAGATGCTGGTTCCAGCGCTATTATACGTGATTCACGTAATGACCATGAGTGGTATGGAGTAATCTCTAATCTTAGAAAAACAATCGACAATTTAACTCTTTCAGGAGGTTTTGATGGAAGATATTATGTTGGTCATCACTTCCGTGAGGTAGATGATCTTCTGGGTGGCGATTACTATTTAGACGATGCAGATTTAAATAATGCTGATCATTATGCACGTGTAGGTGATAAAATTGATTACTACAACGATGGTAAAGTAGCCTGGTTGGGATTATTTGCTCAGGCTGAGTATTCAGTAGATAAGATTTCAGCTTTTATTGCAGGTTCTGCTTCAAGAAAATCATATAAGCGTATCGATTACTTCAATTATTTAGATAGTGATCCTGATCAGGAAACTGATTGGCAATCATTCGGTGGTTTCTCGGTAAAAGGTGGTCTTAATTATAATTTGAACGATCACCATAACTTCTTTATTAATGGAGGTTATATGGAAACACAACCTGATTTTGATGCGGTATTCTTAAATTATATTAATCTGATTAATGATGATGCTGTAAATGAGAAAATTAAAACATTCGAAGTGGGTTATGGTTTAAGAACAGCTACTTTTTCGGCTAATTTAAGTGCCTATTATACTTATTGGGCTGATAAAACATTTACAGATACTGATTCTGAAGATATCGATGGTGACGGAACAGAAGAGGATGTGACTATCAATATTTTAGGAGTTGATGCACGTCATATGGGTGTGGAGTTTGATTTTAATTACCAACCCAATAATAAACTATCTATTACAGGTATGGCATCGTTAGGAGACCATATTTGGGTAAATGATATTGATAACGTACAAGCTTATGTTGATAATGTAGCGGTTGGTGATCCTTATAGTTTATATATTGCAGATGCTCACGTAGGTGATGCTGCTCAAACTACTGCTGCTTTAGGCGTTCAGTACGAAGTATTGAAAGATTTTAAATTAAGCTTGGATTATGTGTACTACGAAAAGTTATTTGCTGACTTTGATGCATTGGATAGAACAAGTGCTGATGATGCAGGTGATGTATGGGAACTTCCTGAATATGGCTTATTAGATGGTAGCTTTATTTACAAATTTAAATTGGGTGGTTTAGATGCTTCTTTCATGGGTAAAGTAGATAATATCTTAAATACTGAGTATTTTTCAGAAGGAGATGATGGATCTACAGGTTTAGATGCTGAGGTATTCTATGGTTACGGAAGAACATGGTCTACATCATTAAAAATTAACTTCTAAAAAAATTAAAGAAATAGAAATAATGAAAAAGCAATTTTTATATCTATTAGGTTTATTGATCATCGGTTTAGGTGCATGTACACCTACCGAAGATTGGGACGATATGTATGATGATCTTGTCGATGCTGAAAATGAAAGCTATGCACTTATAGCAGATTTGGAGCAGGCACCAGATTCATATACACTGGATGATGCAGACTATGCTTATTCAAGTAACTCAGTAGTTTCAACAAATTTATACTTTTCTTCAGACGCTACAGCTTCTGAATATTTACCTGAGATACTTTATTCTCTGTATTTTGGTGAGGCAGATCAAACAATTGATGTAACTTATAATTACTACAATGGAGAGCTTGAGTATCTTGATGAAATTGCTTCTGTGGAAGCATATGAACTGAGTGATGATGATTATGACTCTATGGGTGAAGATTATGGTGAGCCAGGTTATTATAATAACTTTGCTTATAATATTCTTCCTGAAGATTATTTGCCAGATTTTCTTGCCGGATTATATCCTAGTGCTGCAGATGGTGATATTGTATTGGTTACCTATAAATATTATAGTGATTATACTACATCTACTATAAGTGAATATTGGGCCTATGATGGTTCTGATTGGGCTGCTTCTGAAGATGGAATTGAATTGCCTGATGGAGTTGAGATGTATACACTTACAGATGATGATTATGATTCAATGGGAGAAGATAGTGGAGAGCCAGGTAAATATAATAACTTTTCAAGTTCTGCTGAACCAGAAGACTATCTGCCAGCTTTCTTAACTGCAACTTATCCTTATGCACAAGAAGGAGATAAAATAGCCGTAATCTACAAGTATTATGCCAGTTATGTTACTTCTACATTAGCTTCTGAATACGAAAAAACAGAAGATGCTTGGGAAGAAAACGAGCAGGTTTCGGAAGTTACCTCTAACTTTATCTTTAATTTAAAAACTGCAGAAAGTGACGGTGTTTCTTATAACGATTATTCCGAAAGTTATTGGTCTATAAACGAGGCAACTATTTATACTATGGTTGCAGACGATTATCAAACTATTGTTGATTATGTTGAAACCAATATTGGTAGCTCCTATGTTGATAGTTATGGTACCGCTGAGGATTATTTTGGAGCAAGTGCATACTATGTTGAATTCAGAACTGGAAGTAGCTATTATGATAGTAGTTTTAGTTCATGGGAAGATGCTGTTTCTACGGCAATCTCTACGGTAACTCTTCCTGATTTATATCCTGATAGTGAATTAAATGCAGAATACAAGATTTATTTTAGTGGATATGATGGTTCAATGGTCACTTATTCTATGAATTTTACTTGCACAGATACAGGTGTTTTTGAATATGTTGAAGGTTCTTTAGATTAGTAATATCTATTTGATATAAAATTCAAAAGGCTGCTCATTGAGCAGCCTTTTTTGTTAAATTCGTGTCTTACTTTTTTTAATTGTAGAAATGTCAGTCTTCAAATTATATATTGTTTTGCTTGTTTGTTGTATAAGCTTTGTATCAGGCTTTGGTCAAAAAAATCAAGCAATAGATAGTCAGAATCAACCTTATGTAGTGGTGCTATCTTTAGATGGTTTTCGTTGGGATTATACAAATGATGTTGAAACACCCAATTTTGATCGCTTAGCTCAAATGGGAGTGAAGGCGGAATCATTGCAATCCTCTTTTCCCTCAAAAACATTTCCTAATCATTATAGCATAGCCACGGGGTTGTATCCTGGTCATCATGGTTTGGTAAATAATTCCTTTTGGGATAGGCATGAGGGCACTTATAAAATTTCAGATAGAAAAGCCGTAGAAAATCCTAATTTCTATGGGGGAGAACCTATTTGGAATACGGCTGAAAAGCAGGGATTAAAAGCCGCTTGTTTCTTTTGGGTGGGGTCAGAAGCGCCTATTCAAGGTATGCGTCCTAGTATCTGGAAAAAGTATGAGCACCATTTTCCATGGGAGGCTCGTATCGATAGTGTGATAAGTTGGTTACAATTGCCAGAAAAGGAACGACCTCACTTGATTATGTGGTATTTGCCAGAGCCCGATGAAGTGGGCCATCAATATGGTCCAGATGGTAAAAAAACAAAAAAAATGATTGCCCGATTAGATGCTTATATAGGACAGTTTTTATTTAAGATGGAGCAATTACCTTATGCCAGCGAAATTAACTTTATTGTAACTACTGATCATGGGATGGGTAAAACAAGTGCAGTAAAGTATGTCGACTTGTCAAAGTATATTAAACAGAGTAATTGTAATTATATTTTACCAGGTAATCCGTTAGTTTTTGTTCAGCCTAAAGAGGAAATGCAAAATAGTGTTTATGAACAGTTAAGTAAGGTTCCGCATATTCAAGTTACAAAATCCGGTGAACGACCTTCATACTGGTATTATAATCAAAATGAACGTATCGCTGATTTGGTAGTGCTTGCTGACTCCGCCTGGAGCGTAGGTTGGGGGGCAGGTTCTACTTATGGTATAGGTGGTGCACATGGTTACGATCCCAGAAATAAAGATATGCATGGTATTTTTTATGGTGTTGGACCTGCTTTTAAAAAATCTTACGTTCAAACTACCTTCGAAAATGTGGATATTTACGGTTTAATTGCTAAAATACTCCATCTTAAACCTGCTGAAAATGATGGTAATTTAGAAAG
>JBFHEL010000102.1:0-10941 GCA_041584155.1 Saccharicrinis sp. | reverse complement strand
TTTTATTACGTATCACTCCCACCGGCTTTATACCCAATGAAGATCAGGGAACTATTTTTGGTGTTCTTTCTATGCCTGTGGGAACTTCATTAGAAGAAACTACAAAAGAAATGGACAAGATATCAGATATAGTACAAGGCATTCCTGCTATCGAATCGTATTCCATTAATAATGGTTATAGTCTTGTTGATGGTTCCGGGAATACCTATGGCATGCTTATTTGCAAGCTAAAAGACTGGGATTTACGGGGTGATGAAGAAAGTGTGGATGAAACTATCGGTCAGCTATATAGAGAAACAGCCAAAGTAGCCAAAAATGGAAATATGATATATCTGGCCCCGCCTATGGTAGCAGGATATAGCGTAACCAATGGCTTTGAGTTGAAATTACAAGATAAAACAGGTGGTGATTTAAGCAAATTCGAAACGGTCGCTAAGGATTTTATACAAAAGCTCAGCCAACGTCCTGAAATAGAAAGCGCACGTACTTCTTTTAGTGCATCAACACCACAATATATGGTCGATGTGGATGTGGAGAAATGTAAAATCGCCGGAATCAGTCCGGATGTCATTTTATCTACATTGGAAGGTTATTATGGTGGTATTTATGCCTCTAATTTCAACCGCTTTGGAAAACTATACCGTGTGATGATTCAGGCAAGTCCGGATTATCGCACCAATACCGAAAGTTTGAATAAAATTATGGTACGTAATGGCACTGAAATGGCGCCCATATCGCAATTTGTAACACTTCGAAAAGCTTATGGACCTGATAACATTAGCCGTTTTAACATGTATACCTCTATCAGTATTACAGGTTCGCCAGCCGGTGACTACAGCTCTGGTGAAGCCATTAATGCTATCAAAGAATTAGCCAAAGAGCTACCCACAGGTTATACCTATGAATTTTCAGGAATGACACGTGATGAAAGTAGTACCGGAGCCAATACAACGGCTATTATACTGGGGATTGTATTTATGTTCATCTACCTCTTGTTGAGCATGCAATACGAAAGTTATATACTTCCTATCATCATTATACTTTCCATTCCAATGGGATTAGCAGGAAGTTTATTGTTTGCCAATATAATGGGTGTCGACAATAACATTTATTTGCAAATAGCACTCATCATGTTAATTGGATTGATTGCTAAAAACTCCATCTTAATTGTGGAATATGCCATAGAACGCCGTCAACAGGGTTTATCGATTATGCAAGCCGCTATTGAAGCAGCAGCAGCACGTCTTCGTCCTATTATGATGACTTCGCTTACGCTGATTGTTGGCTTATTACCTATGATGTTTGCAAGTGGAGTAGGCGCTAATGGCAATAGTTCTTTAGGTACAGGTGTTATTGGTGGTATGCTTGTTGGTATGATATGCCAGATATTTATTACACCTGCTTTGTTTGTTATCTTCCAAAAAGTTCAGGAAAAATTTAAACCCTTGAATGAGGATTTTAGTCAAACTACCAACGAGAAGATAGGTATCACACAATAAAAAGAATCAAAATGAAAAAAACAATCATATATTTTATCGGCATAGTACTGCTAAGCAGCTGTTCGGTATATAAAACATTTGAGACTCCTGATGTCACAACAGAAAATCTCTATCGCGACACAACTTCCGTTGATGCTGTAATGCCGGAGGATAGTATAAATTTAGGTAATATTCCCTGGAGAGACCTATTCACAGACACTCAATTGCAGGTGCTTATTGAACAGGGTCTGGAGGCCAATGTAGATTTACAAACGGCATTGCTTCGTATAGAGCAAGCTGAGGCATCACTTTCATCGGCTCGTTTAGCCTACACTCCCGATTTGTCCTTTTCGTCAACGGGGACACTATCTGACTACGATGGATCCACATCAAAATCATATGATTCAGGGCTTTCATCGAGCTGGCAGATTCCTTTATTTGGCGGTTTGCGCAATAGCAAAAAAGGAGCTAAAACAACTTTAGAACAAAGCCAGGCGTACAAACAAGCCGTACAAACTGAATTGATTGCCAGTATCGCAGATAGTTACTATTACTTATTAATGCTCGATAAGCAACTGGATATCACCGCTAAAACAATCTTAAGCTGGGAAGACAGGATTAAAAGTATGCGCGCTTTAAAAGAAGTAGGCATGACCGACGAAGCTTCCATTTCGCAAAGTGAAGCAAGTTATTACGAGCTAAAAACCACCTATTCCGACTTACAACAGTCGATACGTGAAACGGAGAATGCGCTTTCCATCACCTTAGGCCAAGCACCTCAGGCAATCAAACGGGGCGAGTGGCAAACCATTAAGCTTCCAGAGCAGGTATCTGTTGGTGTTCCTTTACAAATGTTAGCGAATCGTCCTGATGTAAAACAGTATGAAATGGCCTTAGCCACAGCTTTCTACAACACCAACATTGCACGTTCAGCTTTTTACCCTAATATTACGATAAGTGCTTCTACAGAGTGGACTAATAGTAATGGTGGTATTATTACTAATCCCGGAGAACTTTTATCCAGTGCCATCGGTTCGTTAACGGCTCCAATTCTTAATAATGGCGTAAATAAGGCCAATTTAAAAATAGCGAAGTCTGAACAAGAGGAGGCGTTACTTAATTTTAAACAGAGCCTGTTGAATGCCGGCAGCGAAGTAAGCGACGCGCTATTTCAATATTCTACAGCGATACAGAAACAAGAAGATCGTAGCAAACAACTGGAGGCTCTAGAACGTTCAGTCACCTATACTCGTGAGTTATTTCAAACAGCATCATCTACTTATTTGGAAGTCCTAACAGCTCAAGAAGACCTGCTAGATGCTCAACTATCTGAAACAAACGACTGGTATGATCAGGTTCAAGCTATCATCAATCTGTATCAATCTTTAGGTGGAGGAAGAGAATAAATATTATAATTTAGCAACATGAAGGCCTATCATCCGTTTTCCTTCACTCTGGGGAAAACGCATGATAGGTTGAATAAAAATCAGCACAATTAATGAGTACCACGAAATATTCCCTGAAGGATAGTTCCATACCCAAACTTCTATTGGTTTATGCCGGACCAGCAGTTCTTGGTCTTTTAATAAATGCCCTTTATAATATTGTTGACCGTATATTTGTGGGGCAATTTGTGGGGGCTGAGGGCCTGGCAGCTGTAACATTAGCCTTCCCAGTCTCACTTTTTCAATTTGGTTTTGTCCTTTTGTTCGGCAGTGGAACAGGAGTTTTAATCTCTAAATATTTAGGTGAATCGCGCCCCTACAAAGCAGAAAAAGCACTAGGAACGATGATAGCAGGTCTGTTAATCACCATTATTTTATTTACTTCTGCCGGATTATTATTTTACAAACCTTTGCTACAGGCCTTTGGTGCTCAGGGACAGCTTTTTGAATTTGCGGGCGAATATTTGCAGATAATTATCTTAGGGTTTCCCTCTGCCTTTTTTATTGCACTGGAGTTCACTTGCCGTGCCGAAGGAAATCCTCGCTTACCCGCTGTCTTAATTCTAATTTCATCACTTATAAACGCCTCCCTGGACCTTGTATTTATGAAATATCTTCACATGGGGATTCGTGGAGCCGCTCTGGCAACAGTTGTTGCACAGAGTGTTAATGCCATCCTTTTGCTCCGATACTACCTTGGTGGGAAAAGCCTGATTAAAATAGAATGGAAAAATATTAGCTTGCAAAAAAACATGATTCTTTCTATTTTTTCCCTGGGTTTAGCCCCCTTTATTATGGATATTTCCGGAAGCATCCAAAATATATTCGCCAACAATTTGCTGCTTCAGTCGGGAGGAACTTTTGCGGTCACAGCCATGGGAATTATTTTTAGTGTAAATGTTATTTTTATGATGACTGCTCTGGGAACTGGCGATGGTATGCAGCCCATTGTAAGCTTTAACTTTGGTGCAAAACGCCCGGAGCGTAGTCATAAAACCTTACTATACGCCATGGGTATGGTTGGTCTAACCGGAATTATAGGATTGATAGTTCTGGAACTGTTTCCCAATTTGATCATCGGAATTTTTATCGACAAAAATGAGAATATCATCCATATTACACGATTAGCTTTACGTATTTTCGCTTTATCCATCCCCTTTTACATGATTCAAATAGTAGCTACACGCTATTTTCAAGCGCTTCATAAAAAAAAGATTGCTGTCTTCTTCGCTATCCTAAGACCTGTTCTTTTGTTTGTTCCCATTGTTTACATTTTAAACGAATTATTTGGCTTAAATGGTGTATGGAGTTCCTTTGTTATAAGCGATAGTTTAGCTGTTATAATTACCTTATATCTTACGCGTAAAAATATATTGTATTCAACCAGCCGATAGTCTCCAGGTTTTTATAAACTTTTTCCTGGCCAATTAATAATCTGTACAATAAATGGGATTTTCAAAATATCAGATCCCTATCACTCACCATAAAGCTAACTCCTAAAAATCAACAAAAACATTCATACTTAGCTTAAAACAACAACAGGCAATAGCTGAAATAAAAATTGCACAAAAAAGTAAACTCTATCAGATATTTATTTTTAGCATATTATCCATTAACTGATGATCGATCATAAAATTACGAACAAACTAGAATATTATAATATTAATAATTATTGTTTTACTATGAAAAAGCATTAAAGCATTCTATTTTTGCATTCAACTTAATTTTTAACAGACAAAATATAATGGCTGATTACACAAAAATGTGGACTGATCTGGGTTTAGATCATAACAATCATAATGCTCTATTGGAGAATTTAGGTAGTGCTTACCAATCTATTTTTATGTCGCAAGAACAGCGACCTGAAGGCATATCCTACTTCGACTTTGTAATGAGCGAAGCACATGGATTAAGAATTAAAGAACTTTGTGATGAGCGCGAAGCTGGCCGCAAAGTCATTGGCTCTTTTTGCGTATTTGTTCCTGAGGAGATTGTATTGGCTGCAGGATGTACTTCTGTTGGCTTATGTTCAGGAGCAGACTTTGCTCAAGAAGAAGTAGAAAAAGTTGTTCCACGCAATACCTGTTCCTTGATTAAATCATTCTTTGGGTTTAAACTAGGAAAAGTATGTCCTTACATGGAGGTATCTGATTTAATTGTTGGAGAAAACACCTGCGACGGAAAGAAAAAATCGTTTGAGACTTTTAAAGAGATGGTACCCAACTTTTATCAGATGGATCTGCCTCAGACCAAAACTCCAGAATCAAGAGAGAAGCTCAAACAAGAATTCATGCGTTTTCTTAAACAATTGGAGGACATGACTGGTAATACGGTTAGTTATGAAAGTTTAAAAGAAGGAATTGCTATTACAAATGCAAAACGTAAGGCATTACACCGTTTATCAGCCCTTCGCGCTGCCGATCCGGCCCCAATATCTGGTTTAGATGCTCTATTGATTAATCAAGTATCTTTTTTAGATAATCCGGTTCGTTTTGCTGAAAATGTAAATGCCATCTGTGATAAAATTGAGGCTGAGATTGAAGCAAAAAATGGAGTGAAAAAAGCCAAAGCACCTCGTATTCTTATTTCAGGTTGTCCAATGGCCATTCCTAACTGGAAATTACCTTCTATCATTGAATCTACTGGTGCAGTAATTATTGGCGAAGAATCTTGCATTGGAGAACGCGGACTGCGCAATACAACAGATGATACTGCTGAAACTCTGGAAGGATTAATTGATGCTATTGTCGACCGTTATTTTAAAATTGATTGTGCTGTTTTTACTCCTAATCAGGAACGTATAGAGCATATCAAAGAAATGACAAAGAAATATAATGCAGACGGAATAATCCATTATGGACTCCAATTCTGCCAGCCATATATTATGGAATCATTCTCTGTAGAAAAACAGTTAGAAAAAGAAGGCCTTTCTGTATTGCGTTTAGAAACTGATTACAGTCAAGAGGATATAGGACAATTATCTACACGAGTAGAAGCATTTGTTGAAATTATTAAATAAAATATTTTAATATAAACACTTAAAGGGAAAAGCAGAGGTCATTTGCATCTCCGTATTTTCCCTTTTAGGTTAAAATAAGACTCGCATGACCAGAGCAAATATTTAAGTCCTAAAGATGACAATTACTATTTACTCTGATTATCTAAGTTTTGCCAATTTAAACACATGAAACAGGCAGGTATTGATATAGGTTCACGTAGCATTGAATTAGTTGTAATAGAAAATAATAAAGTTGTTACCACGCGTCAAACCACTTCAGGACACAATCCCGTTGAACGTGTAAAAGAACTGCTATCCGATATTTCTTTTGACAAAATGATGGCTACGGGTTATGGTCGTAATATAGTAGAGGTGGCATTTGATTTTCGAACAGTAACAGAAATAAAAGCCTATGGAACAGGCGCAGCCTCTTTGCACCCGGGAATTAGAGGAGTGCTTGATATTGGCGGACAAGATACAAAAGTAATTACGCTAAATGAAAAAGGAAAAGTAATTAAGTTCGAAATGAATGATAAATGTGCCGCAGGCACAGGTAAGTTTCTGGAGATGATGGAGTCAACACTTGGTTACGATAAACACACTCTGGGTACTTCTGCAATGAAAGGACAAAGGGGTATTGAAATTAATAGTATGTGCGCCGTATTTGCGGAATCTGAAGTTACTTCGTTAATGGCAAAAGGATGTGACAGAGCAGATATCGCTCTTGCCATACACCAATCGGTCTGTCGTCGTGCAATAGGAATGATTCGTAGGCAAAATATAGGTTTCCCATTGATGTTTGCTGGAGGAGTTGCCAATAATTCCTGTATGATACATCTTCTTCGCGAAGCATTAGGCAAAGACTTAATTATTCCTGACTCACCTCAATTTGTAGGTGCATATGGAGCTGCAATACTGGCAGGAGAATAAAATTAGGTAATCATTTACCCTGTAAAGCAATCCCTTATTTTAAGCAATCACGCAAAGCCTGTATATCTATTATACTTATCATTTTTCCTTCGGCACGAATAATACCATCGTGATGTAATTCGCGCATACCCCTGCCTACAGAAGGACGTGTTACACCAAATAATTCGGCCAACTCATTTTGTGATTTATCCAACATAAATTCATTATTTTTTCCTCCTGAAAGCTGTAATAAATAATTAGCTATTTTCCCTTTAATAGTTTGGAAAGCCAAAAACTTAATTTTTTGAGAAAGAAATTGTGACCGGTTGGAAATGGTATTTAAAAAATTAAGTAGAATCTGCTCATTCTGTTGAAACATTTGCAACACCGAAGGTTTGGGTATTACCAACAGCTCTGATGCTTTGTTGGCTATAATATTAACCGGAAAGTTATTTGATTTACCAAATAAAAAAGCAACAGCCAAGGGTCGTGGTGGCTCAATATCCTCTATTTTTATACTTTTCCCCGAGAAATCAATCATCTCTCCTTTTACACTCCCGCTTAAAACAATATATAAGCGATCAACCTTTTCTCCCGCATAAACAATTAATTGCCCTTCAGTATATCTTTTTATCTGATAATGAATTCCCGCCATTGTCTGACTAAGTTCATCTATAGTTAAACCAACAAACAGAGGACTTTTTTCCAATACCCGAAAGTCTTGATACATATATAAACTTTTTTTTGCACAACACCTGTATATCAAACAATAACAGACTAATACTTGGTTATTACTACTTAAAATTGAAATAAATATAAGAACTTTTCTTCCAGTTGTAACATTTGTTACAAGCTTTATATTTAAATAGGTTCACCTTTGCATAAAAGAAAAACACTAACTGATGAAAAGAGAAGTAATTAAAATAGATGAAGACTTATGTAATGGATGCGGAGAATGCATTCCTGCCTGTCACGAAGGCGCCTTACAGATAATAGATGGTAAAGCCAGGTTGATTAGCGATCTAATGTGCGATGGACTTGGTGCATGTCTGGGTCATTGTCCGCAAGGAGCAATGGAAATAGAACACCGAGAAGCTGAAGCCTATAACGAAACCAAAGTGATGGAGATAATGGTGAGCAAGGGAAAGAATACTGTTATTGCCCATTTAAAACATCTTAAAGATCATAATGAAATGGCGTTCGTAAAAGAAGCAATGGGCTTTTTAAAAAACAACACCGATAAATACGACTTTGATTTACAGGAAGTGATTAATGCAATGCATAATAAAATAGAAACTACAGTTATGCCACAACAGGGAAGCGGATGTCCTGGCTCACAAAGCAGAGAGATTAAAAGAGAAGCCTTTTCTCTTGTTACCGAAACTCCTGCCCAGCCGGTAGTATCAGAATTACGTCAATGGCCTACACAAATGCATTTAATTAATCCCGGTGCCAGCTTTTTTAGAGAAGCCGATATGGTACTTGCTGCCGACTGTGTTCCTTTTGCCATGGGTAATTTTCATCAAAAATTTCTTAAAAACAAAGTGATGGCCAATGCTTGTCCCAAATTAGATCATGGACAAGATACCTATTTGAGCAAGCTAATCTCATTAATTGATGATGCTAAAATCAACTCTCTAACCGTAGTGATGATGCAGGTACCTTGCTGCGGGGGTTTAATACGTCTGGCTCAACAAGCTTTAGAGCTGGCATCCAGAAAAATTCCTATTAAACAAGTCATTATTTCTATTGAAGGCGAAGTGTTAAGAGAAGAATGGGTATAGGTGTAATATAGCACACCTTATGTTTAGAGATAATTATTATGCGATTGTTTACTTTAAACTAAACACAATACAATGGCGGTAATGGATGGCTTTTAAAGCAAAAGTCAATAAAATTAATATTAGTTTATTTATAATTTAAAATATTGTATCATGAGTATGTTTTGTTATCAGTGTCAGGAAGCAGCCAAAGGAACAGGCTGTACTATTAAAGGTGTTTGCGGAAAAACCGACGAGGTAGCAGCACTTCAGGATGTGTTATTATTTGTAACAAAGGGTTTAGCAATCGTACATCACGAAGCAATCCTTAACAAAATGGCAAATAAAAAAGCCTATAAATTTATGGTAGATGCTTTATTTACTACCATAACCAATGCCAACTTTGATGGAGGAAAGATTGAAGCAAGAATAAACGAAGGCATTCAACTTCGTGATATGATCAGAAAAGACCTTTCGGCTGCAGGTATAGAAATTAAAAGCGACGAAGCATCTGTAAGATATGCAGGAACAACAAAAGAAGATTTTCTAAAAGTAGCACCGGGTATAGGTGTGCTTGCCATTGAAAATGAAGATATCAGATCCTTAAAAGAACTTTTAATTTATGGTGTAAAAGGTATGGCAGCTTATGCTGAACATGCTTTTAATTTAGGGTACGAAAATAGTGAAGTAAACGAGTTTATTCAAAAAGCTTTGGTAGCTAGCACCAATAGCAAGTTAGGCGTTGACGAATTAGTTGGCCTTGTATTAGAGTGTGGTAAATTTGGTGTTGATGTTATGGCCTTATTAGACAAAGCCAATACCGAAAGCTACGGTAACCCTGAAATCACTTCTGTTAATTTAGGTGTTCGCAACAATCCGGCTATCCTTATTTCAGGTCATGACTTAAAGGATATGGAAGAATTGTTAAAACAAACCGATGGTACTGGAGTTGATGTTTATACTCATAGTGAAATGTTACCTGCCAACTATTATCCTGCCTTTAAAAAATACAAGCATTTTGTAGGAAACTATGGTAATGCCTGGTGGAAACAGAAAGAAGAATTTGAAAGCTTCAATGGCCCTGTCCTATTTACAACCAACTGTATTGTACCTCCTAATGAGAGTTACAAGGACCGTATTTACACAACCGGTGCCAGTGGTTTTGACGGATGTACGCATATTCCAGACAGAATAGGCGATCAGCCCAAAGATTTTAGTGCAATTATTGAACATGCTAAAAAATGTGCTTCTCCTACAGAGATTGAAACCGGTGAAATAGTTGGTGGATTCGCACACAATCAAGTATTACAGTTAGCCGATAAAGTAGTTGAGGCAGTTAAGAGTGGTGCAATCAAGAAATTTGTTGTGATGGCAGGTTGCGACGGACGTATGAATAGTCGTGGTTACTATACCGAATTTGCAACTGAGTTGCCTAATGATACCGTTATTTTAACAGCAGGATGTGCAAAATACCGCTATAATAAACTTCCTTTGGGAGACATTGGTGGAATTCCTCGCGTATTGGATGCCGGACAGTGTAACGATTCTTACTCATTAGCCGTAACAGCCCTTAAACTTAAAGAAGTATTTGGATTAGAGGATATCAATGATCTTCCTATCGTTTACAATATTGCCTGGTATGAGCAAAAAGCCGTCATTGTATTATTAGCTCTGCTAAGTTTAGGTGTTAAAAACATTAACTTAGGGCCTACATTACCAGCTTTCCTATCTCCTAACGTGGTTAATGTATTAGTTGAGAACTTTGGAATTGGAGGTATTTCCAGTGTTAAAGAAGATATCGACAGATTGATTTTATCATAAATATTTACTTCTATCATAGCTAAAAAGCCATCTTTTTAACAAAGGATGGCTTTTTTTATACACTTCATTTGGATTAAAATAATTTATCCAATCATTAATTCATTAATAACAACATCATCAAGGGGTTTCACTTCCAGCTCAGTGAAATCAACCTCTACCCTTAAAGCTCTAAGTCCGGAAGCACCTTTCATATCTTCAAGTTCATAATCCTCAACTACGTCTTTTAAAAATCCTTGAGCAATCATAAAATCAATATATTTTTTATACTCCTGAATTTCTTCGGCATACGAATAGATAATTGCAATTTTGCCTACCTGTGTTATCCTTTCTCTGGTACCTCTAATAGTCGCCTTATCAATACGTTTTTTTGTAATTTCATAACGGATATTATACGCGCCATCCACATCAAATTTCCTTTCATCTTGCCTAAAAGCAATACTTAATGGAGATGAATGAATTAATATCAACTGTGTAATATCCAACTTAGTAGATAACTCAGGTTGTATTTTTTTAATGCGCCTTGCTATTTT
>JBFHEL010000101.1:0-11250 GCA_041584155.1 Saccharicrinis sp. | reverse complement strand
TAAGATGTATTCTGATTCGTGCCTGGATAAGAATATGACCAATGTTGTTGAAGAGCTTAGCATAAAATATGAATCGGAAAAGAAGGAAAAAGAGAATAATATATTAATTGGTGAAAATAAACTAAAAGCTCTTACCATTCAAAAACAAAAATCAAAGGAACTTTATTTGCTGGCGATGATTGTTCTGGTTTTATTTATCGTAGTGGTGCTAGCGGTATTATATCGATCAAAGCGAAAAACAAATACCTTAATTTCCTATAAGAATAGATTGTTGGGTAAGCAAAATATTCGCATTGCCGAGCAAAAAAAAGAGATCGAAAAGAAAAACCTTCGAATGACAGACAGTATTCATTATGCCAAACGTATTCAACAAGCCATGCTGGCCGATATGAACGAATTAAATAAGCTACTGGATGATGCTTTTATTTATTTTAAACCAAAGGATATTGTTAGCGGTGATTTTTATTGGTTTGCAAAGGTGGAGCATAAATTGGTACTTGCAGCCGTTGACTGCACAGGTCATGGCGTGCCAGGGGCATTTATGAGTATGTTAGGTAATTCGTTTCTGAATCATATTATTATCCATCAAAAAATATGTTTACCTCACAAGGTTCTTGAAGCTTTAAGTAAAGAAGTGGAGTTTGCCTTAAATCAGCAAGAGACAAAAAATGTGGATGGAATGGACATGGCCTTGTGTACCATTGATCTTCAGTCGAAAATAGTTGATTTTGCAGGGGCTAAAAATCCTTTAATTGTAATTAGGGATGGCGTGGTACAGCGTATTAAGGGCGATAGAAAGAATATAGGACGAAATTTGTATAAAGAAAAAGAATTTGAACATCATTCAATAGAAATTACCTCACCAACTTGTTTTTATATGTTTTCGGATGGGTATGTCGATCAGTTTGGAGGCGATAAAGGCCGAAAATTCCTGATTAAAAGATTAGAGACCTTATTAAAGGATATTTATCATAAACCCATGAATGAGCAAAAACAAATATTGCATTCAACAATGGCCGAGTGGATGAAAGAGGAAGATCAGGTGGATGATATTTTAATTGTAGGATTTAAAATAGAATAAAAATATGCGCAATCATTGTTATAAAAATAGTCTACTTATTTTATCTTTTTTACTCTTTGGGGTGTTTCTGATTTCTGCCAATAGTCAGCAGAAATCAGGCATTGAAACCATATTTCAAAAAGGCCATTCGTTTTATGTGTCTTGTTTGGATTATAGCCCTAATGGTAAATTTGTAGCCACAGGAAGCTATGATCATAATATTATTTTATGGAATGCCGGTAATGGGAAACAAATACGTACGTTTTCAATGCATACTGCTCCGGTAAAAACGTTGTATTTTAGTCCCGATGGCACAAAAATAGTAAGTAATGCCGGCAATAGAGTGTTGGTTTATGATATTGTTACCGGCCAGGTTTTGGTCGAATTAAACGCTGAGGATGATCCGTTTACCAATGCTCGTTTTAGCCCTGATGGGCAAAAAATATTGACTTCAGATAATCATAACCAGATGGTTCTGTGGAATGCCATTACGGGTAATAAAATGGCTTCCTATGCTAAAGATTATTCTGCCTCTGTAAGTTCGCAATGGACAACGCCTGAAGCCAATATGCTTTTAAGTTATTTTAGCGCCGAAGCCATGCAGTTGGTCGACTTAACTGATAGTGTAAATGCCCCGGTGTTTGCTATTGATCGACCTTTTTCCTATGCCATTAGCCCTTACGATGATATTGTTGCTGTTTCTTCTTATAAAAGTTCGGCAAAAATATTTAACCTGCACACAGGAAAGGAATTAAATGAAATAATGGTGGCCAAAGAGAACATATGTGATGGATGTAAGCTGTATATGGCTTTTAGTCATTCAGGTAAATATTTGGTTACAGCTACTAAATATTCCGATGTAATTGTATGGGATGTTAAAAAAGGGACTAAAATACTAAGTATCAATAAACCTGAGTTTTGGATAGATGATATTGCCTTTAGTCCTGATGGAAAACATGTAGTAGTATCAGGAGATGGGGAATCATTTGTATGGAATATAAAAACAGGAAAACAGGAGTTGCACCTATTGTTTAAGGGACTGGAATGTATATCTGTTTTTAGTCCGGATAGTAAATTTTTATTGACAAATAATAAAAATAATACTGCAGCTCTTTGGAATATTACAACAGGGCAAAAGCAATTGGTATTTGAAGGTTATAGGAATAGTGATCGGACGGATGGATTAGAATTTGATCAGGCGGATTGGTTTCATAGTAATATTATTAAATATTTAGAGCGAAAAAACAAGGCCATATTAAGCCCCGATGGAAAATTTATAGCTAAAGGGGGTATTGATTCCATAGCTGTATTAATTAATGTAGAAACAGGTAAGGTAGAAAAAGAGTTTATTGGGCATGCCAAGTCAGTGATCAGTTGCTCCTTTAGTTCGGACGGTAACAATTTACTCACCGGTAGTGGTGATCATACCATTAAATTATGGGATGTACAGACAGGTAAGCTTATTAGAACATTTAAAGGACATCAGGGCTTAATATTTGATGTGAAATTTAGTCCCGATGATCAATACATAGCCAGTGGTAGCTGGGATGGTTCCATACGTATATGGGATAAATCATCGGGTAAGCAACTTAAATATATATACTCCCAAAATGCTTCGCCCTATTGTTTGGCGTATACATTAAATGGCCTGTATCTTTTATCAGGAGATTTAAATAAGGAACTAAAGTTATGGGAAATTGATACGGCAAAAGAATTCAGAAAAATAGTAGGACATACAGACATTGTATCTGATATCAGTTTTAATTCCCAGGGGCAACAAATTATTACAGCTGGTTTTGATGGGAAAGTAAAAGTATGGGATTTGCTTTCAGGGATGCTCATCAATAAGTTAAATCACCCTTATGCAGTATATTCTGCAGCCTGCCATCCTGTAAGTAAAAGTATTATTACAGGTAGCAGCGATCGGATTATACGAATTTGGGATCCTGCGACGGGCAAAGTATTGCATTCTTTATATGGGCATTCGGGAGGCGTTACCTCATTGCAAATATCAACAGATGGAAAGCGTTTGGTATCGTGTAGTGTGGATGGTGAAATAAAAGTCTGGGATCTTGATCGTTTTAAAGAATTGTATACTTACCTGCAGATTGACAGAAAAAACTGGCTTGCCAGAAATCCTCAGGGATTTTTTGATGGCTCTTCATCGGCATTAAAGCATATCAATTATGTGTCTGGTCTCGAGGTGATTAATGTGGGATCTTTGTTTGAAAAGTACTATACTCCTAATTTAATAGAAAATAGTTGTCATGGAATTGATTTTCTGGAAGCTAACACAACAATTAATCAACTGATTAAGGATATCCCGGAAGTGGAAATTAAGCTTTTAGAGGATAATGTATTTTTAGAATCAGATTCTACTGATTTACTTATTGCTAAAAATAATGCGGTGAATATTCTCATTCAAGCAAAAGATGAAAAAGAAGGAATTGATGAAATCAGAATTTATAATAATGATAAATTAGTCCAGCAGAAGAAATATTCGGGTAATAAAAAACGTGTAGGTAACAAATTTGAAGAAAGCATTGAACTCAATATATCTGAAGGAGAAAACAATATAAAGGTGATTGCTTTCAATAAAGACCGCACGGAATCGCAACCCTCACAGGTAAAAATTTATTATCATGGACAAAAGTCAAATGTCGATCTTTATGTTTTGGCCATTGGTATTAATATGTATCAAAATCCATCTTACGTATTGAACTATGCTACCGATGATGCTAAAGCCTGCTTAAGTGTAATTGAAAAAAATGCAAAGAGTATCTTTGATTCGCAGTTTGATTATTTTTTAAAGGATACCGATGCCAATAAAAAAGGTATTCAGGAAGCTTTTAAGCAGATTGCTGAAAAAGCAGGACCGGAAGATGTGTTTGTTTTTTATTTTGCAGGTCATGGAGCGATGAGTTCTGGCAATAATTCAGCGGAAAGCGACTTTTACCTTATTCCCTATGATGTAACTCAGCTTTATGGCGATGATCAAATGTTGAAAGAAAAGGCTATTTCGGCCGATGAGCTTTTAAAACTCTCTATGAATGTGGCAGCTCGTAAACAGCTTTTTGTGTTGGATGCTTGTCAGTCAGGTGGTGCACTAAATGCATTTAATAGCCGGGGTGTGACACGCGAAAAAGCCATAGCCCAGCTGGCTCGTAGTACAGGTACAGTGTTTTTGCTGGCCAGTGGTGCTATTCAATATGCAACAGAAGCCAATGATTTAAAACATGGTATTTTTACGTATGCTCTTTTAGAAGGTTTGAATGGAAGAGCTGATGGCGGTTTGCAAGATAAAAATGTAACGGCAAATGAGTTAAAGAGTTATATCGAAGATCGGGTTCCTCAGCTAACCGAAGAATATATGTTAACACCACAATATCCAACAGGATATAGTTTTGGTCAGGATTTTCCTGTTGTGTTAGTGAAATAATATCCATACACCCTGAAAATGTTATGCTTATTAAAGTTTATTGAGGTGGCAGAATAAACACTCATCTGCAGATGTACACGCATTATAAATTAATATACATGCTATTATAGCTTTTTGTGTATTTAAAAAATTGCAAAAGGCTAAATGAACGACTTTTAAATTATTATCAAAGGAAACGAGGATAAGAGTAAATCTCACACCACCTGTCCAGTCTAAGCGTGAGGGGAATGATTATCTCAGGGGGTTTTCCCGATAAAAGCGCGACAGGTAATATAGTAATTGAGATTCAAATTATAATGATATGAATAGGATACATTTTCTTTTTTTTATTGCAGGCATAAGCATATTGGTGGCTTGTACAAAGCCAAATAAAACGATAAAGCTTTCTTCTCAGATTAGCAAAAAAGAGATGCAAAGTGTTACAGAATTTTTAGGCAATGACTTACTTGAAGGACGAGCACCAGGAACACGAGGGGGCAAGCTGACAGAAATCTATCTTAAAAGCTTGTGTAAGATTTTAGCTCTTGAACCAGGCCAAAACAATACTTATCTGCAACCCTTCGATATGAAAGGTTTCACCAGCTCGAATATTCAGGCCAGAACGGATAAGGGAAAACTTCATTTTCCTGATGACATAGTTGGTACATTTACCGTAGAGGAAACTTCCGTATCTCTTAAAGCCGAGCTTGTCTTTATGGGATTTGGTATTCAATCGGATCTGATGCATTGGGATGATTATAAGGAAACGGATGTAAAGGGTAAAATTCTAATATGCCGGGTAAATGATCCGGGTTTGTATAATCCTGAGATATTTGAAGGAGATACACTTACTTATTTTGGACGGTGGATATATAAAATAGAAGAGGCAGTTCGGCATGGGGCAAAAGGCATTTTGTTACTTCATACCGATGAAACAGCCGGATACGATTGGAATGTAGTAAAAAATTCCTGGTCGGGTGAAGATTTATTTATTCAGTCTGATTTACAAAATAACCTCATATTCAGAGGCTGGGTAAAAGAAAGTAGCTTAAGCAGGTTATTAGAGAGTTATGGATTAAATCTGAGTGATATGTATAAGAGTTCATTATCCAAAGAATTTAAACCAATAGCTACGGGAGTGGAGATAGAAATTTCCGGAAATAATACTTTCCGAAATGTGTCCAATAACAATGTAATTGCCCACATACCCGGTCAATCAAAAGAACGCATTGTTTTAAGCGCCCATATCGATCATTTAGGCATGGATTCTTCAATTGAAGGAGATGGTATATACAATGGAGCTATTGATAATGGCACTGCTGTTGCTGCAATGATGATCACAGCCAAGATATTAAAAGCCTATCAGGAAAATCTTTATTACTCCATCACTATTTTGGCATGTAATGCCGAAGAGTCAGGTCTCTTAGGCTCTAAATATTTTGTGCAGAATACTAATCGCAGTAATATTATCGCTAACATTAATTTTGAATCGACTCCTGTCTGGGATCAGTCCAAAAGCATCATGGGTATAGGTGCCAGATTTTCTGATTTAGAAGAGATCATTAAAGATTTGGCTCAACAAAACGGAATTGATTATTCCCGATTTTCATTGGCCAATCAAGGTCTGTTTTATCGTTCAGATCAATTTTCATTTGCCCGATATAATATTCCTGCCGTATGGATATCGGCTGGAGAGGAGGAAGTTACAGGGCAAACTAATTATACTCAATTCTGGTCAACAGATTACCATACCGTAAGAGATGAATATTCCGAAGACTGGAAGCTTGATGGGATGAAACAAACAATTGATTATGCTTTAATGTTAATTGAATACCTTAACTCAAACCAAAAACAACCTAAATGGAAAAATAACCTAACATTTCCTGTTTCAAAATAATTTTTGTGCCTTATAAAATATTTCTTGCCGATGATATTATTGGCAGGGAATACTCTTTGAATTTTATTTGCTACTTTTCGCAACGATACATTTAAAACAAAATAGATCAATGAATATTACAGGTACCTGGCTATATAACGAAGACTTTGAATACGGAAAGTCAGAAGGAGAAGTTGAACTCAAACAACAAGAAAATAAGGTAACAGGAACTTTTTCCTTTACTGAAAAAGTGGAGAACGATTACGAAATTGAAGTGCTTGAAAAAGTAGAAGGAACCATTATAGATGGAAAACTACTTTTAGAAAGCAAGCAAGTTAAGGCTCTTCAAAACAATGTGGTGATTGATTATCTACCTAATACTTTTGATATTTATTTGATTTCAGAGGAAAAACTGGTGGGATCAACCTACGACTCCGAAAATGTTTGTGGTGTATTTGTGCTGCAAAAGAAAGCATAGTTTGTTATACTGTGCTTTCTAATCTTTTCATTTTTTTAATCGACTTTAAAAAAGCGAGTCATCGTATCAAGTTCCTGAGCCTGTGTATATAATTCCTCAGAGCTGCTGGATACTTCTTCAGCTGCTGTTGCATTTTGTTGGGTCACATGGTTAAATTGCTGCAGTGCTGAGTTTATTTGCGTGGCTCCAACTTCCTGTTCCTGACTTGCCGATGCTATTTCCTTAATTAATACGGATGATTCATTGATTGATGGCATTATTGACAACAGATGTTGGTTCGAATCCTCAGATAATTGTACTCCTTGCTGACTTAGTTTAACAATCTCCTCAGCAGCCTGTTTGCTTTTTTCAGCCAACTTACGAACTTCTGCTGCAACAACAGAAAATCCTCTTCCTTGTTCTCCGGCACGAGCAGCTTCAACAGCTGCATTTAAAGCTAATATATTGGTTTGCTTTGCAATATCACTAATCACCTTAATCTTATCATTGATATTAGAAACTGCCTGAACCGTTTCCTCAGAAGCATTGGCTACATTTTTAATCGATTGTGAAGACTGATTAAAAATAGTCAAGGCCTTTTTAGCATGAAATGCATTTTGCTGAATATTTGCGGTCATCTCTTCCATGGATGAAGAGATTTCTTCGGCTCCGGCAGCTTGCTCATTCACCCCGGTAGAAATTTGTTGAGATCCTGCATTTAATTGGTTGCTGGCACCAACTAACTTATTTGATCCATCTTTTATATTTGATAAAATATCTTTCAGTTTAACCACCATTTCTTCCAGGGAAAAAGCAAGTTGACCAATTTCATCTTTTTGATCAATATCAATTTCCACTGTTAAATCACCTTCAGCTACTTTATTGGCAAAATAAACCGATTTTTTAATGGGCTGTAATAAATTGTTAGTTATAAAATAAGCTAATGCTGCTGCTATAATGGTGGCTATTAAAATAAATATAATAACGCCCGTCTGTGTTACCTTGGCTCTGTTTAGCATGGATGTATCAGTCATTAGATACTCTTTTGATGACTCAATGGTTTCATCAAATAATGCAGATAGCTCTTCCAGGTGAACCATCGTTTCATTCTGATAAATCTCATTAGCTTTATCAACCCCTAGAAAATAGTGTTTCGTTCTTTCGTTGAGCTGATCTATCTCTTTTATGACTTCTGCGATATTTCCCTTTACATTTTTTTTATAATAACTATGTGCAGGTGCTCTACCATTATTTTCCCTAATTAGTCTTTCCATTTTGTAAACCCCGCTGAAGACTTTATGATGGATATTTTTAATGCTGTCAACTAATGAGTTGTTTTCTGGATGGTTAAGCAAGAAGGTTGCCATTGCATCAGATAATAATACTTTACCTAAGATAGACTGATCAGGATTTTTATTAACATTTAGGTATTTTGTTTTACCAAAAAAAAGATTTTTAAACAATTCATCGGCCCATTCATAATATTCTGATTTGGCTTGGTTTATTTGTACTGATAAACGCCAATCCATCTGCTCAAATGATTTTTCTATTTGTATAGCTGATTCATGTAAATGCTGATGAGGCTCTTCAAATTCAGCCAATAGGTCTTTTAATTGAGGGGCTAGTTTTTCAGCCTCTTTTCTTCCTTCTCCATAATACCATTTACCAAACTCACATTCCTTATAATTGGTTTCCACAGTTAGGGTAGAAACTTGATCATCAGTAAATAATTTGCTCACATCTTTGATCCAGCTAAGGTGAGCTATATATTTTGATTCAAGATCACTTCTTAGTTTATTTCCGTCAATTACTTCATTGGCATTATGAACAATGCCTCCAATTCCTGATATCACCCAAAATCCCGTGATAAGAAATAAACATATGATAATTCCAAAAGCAGTGAAAAATTTGTAAGAGAGTTTTAGATTTTTCCAATTCATCATAGTAGTCAAGAAAATACATTATATATAGCCGCTTACATTACGACTATTAATTGAAAAGGTTGTCCTTATTTTATGGTGGTATTTGCTTTATGCATTCTATCTTGCTTAATTATAGAAGAATATATAGTTAATTAAATTTTGTTAAAAGTGATAAAGTGTTTTAAATATATTTAAATAATTATTTTATTACTATTTTTATTTCTTTTTTTAATTAATCTTATCATTCTAAATATTAATTATCCCTGTTTTGATTGGGACAAAAAATTCTTTTTATGAAAAAATTAGCAACATTAATGGTTATAGCCATAAGTTCACTTATACTGATTGCATCCTGCGGCCCTCTTAAGGAGCATTCAAAAACATCAGGAAATAAATCAGCTAAAGGAAATCATGAAAATCATCACCAGCATTAGTTTTTATACCGGAGCATAGTGTTTCGGAGTGTTATAGTAATCCATAAAATGAAAGAGGGAAATAATTTTAGTAAAGTATAATGAAACGTGAATGGTCATGTGCAGTAAACCTTCGTCTTTTTAGTTGCTTGTAGCGCTCTCTTCAGTCAAAAAAAACAGCATTTCAATTGATATAATGTTATGAAACGACCATTAATTTTATTAATCATAAAATACACCAGGGAGGGTGATTAAAAAAGTTAATGCAAGTTCCTGTCTGGCAGCTAGCTGATATGGCACCATTTCTAAAATTAAAATTTTTAAAAAGAAAAAGGGCAAGCAGTATCCTGTATGAGAGTATCAGACAAATGAAGTGCAGCCACCACTTCATCTGTATTGCATGGTTTTAATGTAAATTTATGCGAGGTTTGATGTTTAGGAAATAAATTAAAGTCTAATTATCAATTGAATACAAAAAATAGCTGCCAGCTGAGTTTAGTTATTTAATGTTTCTGAATATAAGATGTACGCATTCGCTTACTTTCTTTTTGGGTTTAGCAACCTGATGTACCCAGAAATGTTGCATTTCTCCTCTAGTAATAAGAATACTGCCATGGGTTAAGTTTATATCAAAGCTGCCTTTTTTATCTCGGTGGCGAAATTGAAACTTACGCGTGGCACCAAAGTTTACATAAATGATAGTAGGATTTTCACCAAGCTCATTTCCTGCATCTGTATACCAATAAATAGAATCTTTCTCATTACGGAATTGATTTAAAATAACGCTATTCCATTCTACTTCTGTCAGGGCTTTAATTTTATCCTTTATCGCCAATAAGGTCTTAGTCCATGGGTGTGGTGTGTGCATTTGGCCGTTGTACGAATATGTTTTGTTCTCATCACCATATCTGGCTTCTAAGCGAGGAGAAATAGTTTCTTTACCATATAAAGTTTTAGTTTCCTGTACCCACTCAATAGCAGACAGTAAATCTTTCAGATATTCGTTTCCATCAATCTTATTGAAAAATTTAGGGATATAAAGATATTCTCCGTTGTTCAGGCTTACCCACTTTTGCTGTTCTTCCATATTTTTTATTAAAAGTAAATGTTAGTTATTGTGCTTTATTCCCTTTAAATCAATTGGTCCTGACTATCGATTCATGCACTTTTCTACTGATTTGATTATGTTTCAAATCCCTTTTTTGTATTTGTTTTAACGTGGGTAAAAAGTAATTCATCATTTAGTAAGTTTCAAATGCCCGTTTTTAGGAGCAATGAAGAGTACAAAGATACAAAAGTTTAGTAAGCTAAACGTTATTTATATCAATACACATCTTGGTATATTTCTCAAGTTAGAGAAGTTTCAAAATATTAAGTATAAATTACAGCTGATAGATTTGTCAGGGAGGAAAACTGGATCAATAAGTTGTAACAGGTTTTCTTTTGAGAATAGAAAACCAGATCTGCTGGGGTGGTGTGCGTATGATTTAGTTTTACTGTTAGGTCAGGCATGGTTATTCTTTCGCTTAAAAAAATGACTACTTCAGAAGTTTAATATCAAAAAACGACAAGGGGCTTCATGTCACATTCTATTTAAAAATCACGTAATCACGTGTTTTGTAAATTTTGCGTTGAGCATATATTTGTTTTAAGTTTTAAGTAAAGGATTATTTATGTGATATAGGTTTATACTTATGTCACAACTGTTTAGTATTTGTAACAGAATATCAAAGAGTAAAGGGTTTATTCTGTATTAAAATTTAATGATATTATAACTTAAATAACTCAATAATGAGAAGAATTACCTTAAAGTTTATGTTTATTGTTGGAGTCATGTCTTTAACAATATTTTCAGCGATTGCTCAGTCAAACGATGATAATTTTACAGAAATTAATCTTGGTTTTATAAATAAAATAACAGAAAAATCAGAAGCCAATGAAACAGCTTCAAAAACAGAATGTAAAGTATCTGTATCTCAACCTAAAGAGATAAAAAATGCGGAAACAGCTGCCAAAGAGGTGGCAAAAAAATTAACAAATTCGAAGGTTAAAAAACTGAATAAATATTATTCTATTGCAGTAAATAAAATTGAAGAAATTATTG
>JBFHEL010000100.1:0-11284 GCA_041584155.1 Saccharicrinis sp. | reverse complement strand
TAACTCAGGTTCTTCCTGGATCTCTATAAGTAAAAAGAGTAACGGACTTACATTGTTGTTGACTACATCGTAAGTGCGATTGCGAAATGGATTATATATAGTACTGTTTATGTTGGCTCCTTTTTTTAGTAATAGTTTTACTAATGAAGGATTTGATTTAAAGATGGCCGCATAAAGGGCTGTTGCGCCGTGCTTCTCTTTCATGTTTACGTTTACACCAGAATCAATAAGCTTCTTTGTTAACTCATACTTCTTATCTGTATCATAAATAATGGAAGCAATTAATAAGGTATTGTCTCCTGGATCTGTAAATTGGTAATAAGGATAGTCCTGATAGGGGATGGTATCTGTTTCAAGAACCTTGCTAATTACTTCATTTAGCCATTGTGGTATATCTTTATCTCCCTTTTTATATTTGTTAACCCAATAGCTCATTTCTTCCAGTTTAGGGTTAAAACCATAATTTATACATTGTTTTATTTGATTGATATGACGTTTTTCTGCTGCCCAATTCGCAGCTAAAGCGTACTGGGTGGGTAAATTTGGGTTGGCCCCGTTTTTTAATAAAAAGTCGACCATTAAACTATCACCAGAGCCACAGGCATAATGTAATAATGGGGTAATAAAGTTTTCGTGGTCGTACAAGTTTATATCATAGTCATACTCTTTAATGGCTTGTTTGAGTAATAGGGTATCTCCTGATCTGACCAGTTTTGTCATATCAAAGGAGTCAGGTTTATCTGAATTAGTCTGGCTAAAGATCCCTGTAAAGTGGAGCGCTAATAAGCAAATGCATGTAATGTATTTTGTCATGTTAATTTTGGTTTTATTATTTGTTTTTTGAATAAAAATAGAATGAGCAGGCTGAATTTTTATTCATTAATTTAATACGTTTTAATTTATAATGTGCTGTAATATCTAAAGAAACTACATTCCTTAATTATCATTTTATAAAATTTGGTGTCGGAGTATTTGTTGATAAGTTCATCGAATATGAGGTTGTCTTCATTTCTACTTCCGTCATAATAGCCCCATTGTTTAAATGCTTCATTATAAAAAGTATTCAGCTCACATTTGGCCATCATATATAAGCAGCGTGCATTTAGTTCTTTATTGCTTGAATTTTCTAATACTTTTTGATAATGTAAATAGGCTACCTTAGCGAGTTGGTGATAGGTCTTTTCATGATCTTTTATGCCTTTCAGGTTATATCCCATATGTTTTTCAATGAGTAGGTCTGCTTTTTCATTATTATCGTAATAATCAAAAAAATGGTAGTTGGCATAATGCTCTTTTTCAAAAAGATAACCACGGTAATAACCGGTGTTTGATATATTAAAATAATAATTGGCCAGAAGATAGTGTGCCAGTTTTGTTTTCCAGGATCGTGGACCTTCTGCAATAGAGTCTAATTTTAAAAGGTATGTTGGTAATTCACTCACTGAAAAGGATGGTTTTATAAAGGCAAAGGGCGAGGCCAAATAAACCGAATCAACCATAATTTCATCTTCATTGCACGAAAAACATTCTTTGATGTTGTTACTAAAAATCTTGGCCGGGATAATGATGGGGAGTGGTGTGTTGACTGTTAGGTATTTATTGGCGTTAACAGCATCTGCATTTTGCAAGAAATACAAACCTTTGATTTGTTTAAGGTATTCTTTTATTGGCAATTGAGTGTTGTCTTCGTTGTATTTTTCCAGTAAGTAATGTTCTAGTTGGTTTTTATTTGGTTTCTGAGCCAAAGTCAGCAGTTCATCAATTAATGTATGTGACGAAAGTGCACTGATATTTTTTAGATCATTATGCAATAAAAAGGCTTTAGCTAATTCTCCGTTTTCGTAATATAAATGGGCAACCTGATCAATCACAAGATATTCCCATTTGGTTTCATAGGAATTGTAATGCAGAATATCTTCTCCAAAATTTGTTGCTAAAAATTGTTCCTTTGTTGCATCTATTTCCTTCCAGTTAAAGACTGTGTAAACTTTTGAGAGTAATTTTTTTTGTTCAGAAAAGGCGGTGTCATTTACCTCATTCAGTCTGCTCTGGGCTGCTTGCTGTTCTCCTGATAAAAAGTGCAGATAGGAAAGAGAAAGCAACCAGAACTGTTTGTGGCTTACTTGTTGGTTTTGATAGCATTTTAAGGCGAAATTTTTTAAGTCTTGTGTTTTTTGTGCATTGTTTTCGTCCATCATCGGAAGCACGGTGGTATTTAATCCATTTGCTTTGGGCCAAACTATTCTCTCCAGGTTATTTATCGCCCGCATAAAGAGTAGCTCCATTTTTTCATCATTGGGGGCTAAGTTGTAAAACTCATTTAAAACACCAGATTCATCCGAGAAATTACGAATGCCTTTCAGTGTCAAATAGCTTACCTGATCTTCTGTGCCATTGAAGTATTCTTTTCCTTCGGATCCCCTGTAGGAACAAAAGGCATAACTGGTGTAGGCTGTTGTTTTTTTATCCTGGCTATGCGTAAATACCTGCAGAAAAAGATAGGCTGCTTTTTCGTAGTTTTTTAAGTTGTAGTAACACCCGGCAACCTGATCTAAAATATAGTAATAGATTTCGTTTCGTGCGAAGTTGTCTTTTATATGAAGATTAAATAAGTCTATAGCAGCCTGATTTTGTTTGTCGTAATGCAGGATTCTGATGATTTGGTAATAATATCTGATTCTGAGTTGTTTATTTGCTTCGTTACTTAGAGTTTCGTTGGCCTGGTTTAGTAGTGGAGTAACATCAATTTTAGTATTGGCAATAATCTCTTCATAGTTCCACGATTCGGTGTTTCGGTAGGCAAATGTATCGCTGCACTTCCGGGCAAACAACATATATTCTTTAGCCTTTCTTTCCATGGGGGAATTCTTGTTTATCCACAGTTTTTCAAAATCTTCGTTTGAAGAGCTCTGTAAGGCTGTTTGCAAGGCTTTGTAGTCCCATTGAGGTAGTAACTGTTGCCATAAGCTTAGGTTGCCGGAGGTATAGGCATAGGGATTTTCTTGCCCTTGCATGTAAAAGGCATTGTCCTCAGTGCGTAAAAAAGGGTAGTAGTTTTTTGCAGATATATTTTCCTGATTAAATAGGTTGTAGAAAAAATCGTATTCACAATAATATCCTCCACCACAAGCAAAAGCTAAGGTTGATGGAAGTAGTACGATAAAAAGAAGAAGGTGTTTTGTAGGTGTTAATTTACTTTCCATTATTTTTTCTGTTTGATGGGTGTTAGAGTTGTTTGATGATTTGGGATAAGGATGCTAAGTTTTTGTCGTCCAGATGATAAAAAATAATATCGTTGCAGTTTATTTTGCTTTGCTGAATAAGATGGTATGAGTTAATGATTTGATCTTCATCGGAATGTTCCAGTTTTATGGTATACCCACTGCTTAAGTATAGTCCTTTGTAGAGCGTATCTTTTTTTACCCGGTATATATTTGTGTCTATCTGTTTAAAATAATCTGTCGCTTTATTCATCTCTTTTTTATTGGTGCCGTTGATAATTCGTATTTGATTGCTGTTATTTTTTATAACGGTTTGCGAGAACAATGGTAAAGCAATATCTAATTCAAGAGGGTAGGAACTGGAGGAGTTAATATATTGCTCCACTATATTTGCCTGTAAAATGGAGTTTTGACTCTCGTTCTTTAAGTCTCCTATATTATATAGCATTAATGTACCCCGAGCCACGGGAGGAATACCTGTTTTATGCTGAAATTTTATTTGATGAAGCCGAATTGTGACGTTGATATTATATTTCTCCTGCAATTTGTTGATAAGTGAAAAGTATTTATTTCTGGTGCTCTGTGTCCAGTCACAATCAATCTGGATATCTTTAAGTGTTTTGCTGAAATGATGCTGGCTTATTTGATCAATTAATTCTGATATTTTATCGCTTAAAGAATTGATGTTTGCTTCTTTAATCGCCTTATTGGTAATAAAAACTACAGGGATAATAGTGTAATTTTTATAGATATTATCTATTTTACTAAGTACATATACAGGTCTTACTTTGTTGTTATGTATCTCTACATCAAAGTAATGCATAAATATTTTGCTTGTGTGATTTTGTGTTAGAGCATTGTGAATGATAAGGGATGAATCGGCTTCTGATTTCCAATGATAAAAGGCGATGTTTTTATTGCCTGTGGGTTGACATGAGTATAAACTCAATAAGCCAATTAAATAAGAAAGTATAATGATGTATTTCATTGTTGGTTTTTATTGTTTTTTTTATCAGCAGAGATAAAGTTTTACCTGATAGTTCATTCTGTTATTGCTTTGTGGATAATTATTTCTTTATGCATACCTGTTTAAGCCTTTTAATGGCTTAGCTCATCGATACGCTTAGTTGTAATCTGGTCATATTTTTTTTCCATTTCTTCGGTATCTGAAGAGCTGATACTTTGGGTTTTGGTAAAAAGTTCTTTAGGGTATATTAATTCAATAAAAGCGATATCTTCTTTGCAGTTTATCTTTCGGCATAAAGGATATGATGGATTATCTAGTAATGCAGAATAAAGAAACGCCTGATTATTGGTGACTTCTTTTTCAGGGATATTTAATAATTTACTTACTTCTAAAAAGCGGGGATTGTAGTACGAAACCTGTCCGTATTCAATTTGTTTTTTCTCCTTATTATACAATTTGATGGCTGAGTTAAGCGTCGTTATAATTTCATTATTTTTCCAGCTTAAAATTTTAATATTACCCAAGGGCATTTTAATCTCTTTATTTTTATTTTTAGGATAGAGACGGATAGTTTTTTTTGTCACACCTGCTTTTACAAGAATCTCACAATCAATTTTGCTTAATTTATAATTGTTTCCCAGGCATATCTCTCTTATTTTGGAATATGGGTTTGTGTAAAAGATGTAGAAAGGAGGCAGGTCGCTGACCCTATAATCCAAGGTCGTACTGTCTTCAAAAAAGCATTTTATCTTGTTAAAGTTTAGCAGATAGCCTCTGCAGTCATCTTCACTGGCAATGTATAAGCTTTGGTAGCCTTTGTAATTCGTTTTTATATATGATTCAAGTCTGATAGAATCAATGGCCTCCTCAGCTTTGTTCTTGCTCAAAAATATATCGCTGTCATTAGCCATGTACAGGATACTGTTATAATCATTAGCGGAAGAATCTTCGTTTCTTCTTTGGAGCGAAAAATAACTTTGAGTATTTATTACAGGAGCATCTTCTCTGCTTACTACATAAATTATTGAATTATCATCGGTATGGAGAATCTCTGCACTATAAATAATGAGTCCTGTTGTATTTTCTATGATGGTCAAACTCTCACTGCTTACTTCCTTGGGCTTTGGGCTTTCATATTTCGAAAAATCAAATGATTTGTTTCCGGTAATGATGGTTTGCTTATTGGTAATGTCAAAAACTTTATAGGTGGTTTTTACATGAATATTATTTTCATTTTTAAGAAACATATTTACATACTCTTGCTCAATGGTAAACTGTGTTCCTTTGGATAATTCTCTGTTTAAAAATGGATTTTCACTTTTTTGAATAAGCAACTCGATTGATTCTATAAACTCTTTGTCAGCATTGCTTGCGTTGGGGGAGGTTTGAATTATACTATCAATATTCAGGTTGTTTTGAGGCTTACCACATTTGTCAATCTCTTGCTCTATAACCAGATTCCGTAAGAATTGCTGTTGGTTGAATATTTTGCTGTCAGGATGTGTTGGCATGTCTAAAGAAAATTCCAGATTCTGATATTTGTACATTTTTAAATCATCTACTAATTCCTTTCTTATAAAAGTGTCTTTCCCGTTTTTCTTATAATTGATTGAGCAGATTAAATCAAGTTCAAACTCATTGTTAAATGAACACTGATAGGTGTATTGGTAGCTTAGCTGTTCTTTGATATTAAGTGTTAAATTAATAGCTTTTTGTGCATGACTATGGTTGATGAAAAATATGAAGAAAAGCGCTGTTACTGCCATTTTAAAAGCAGTGTTTTGTTTTACCCATTTTTGTAAAATGAACATGCTTAATGAGATTTTAGTTTTTGAGCTTGAATAAATATTAATATGATTCATAGTGCTTGTTTGTCCAATTGTATAAAAGTAAATCAATACCTTAACGATTATATTGCAACTAATTAATGAGCTGTTTTTTTATAAAAAAAAGTTAAAGAGGCTCTACTGCTATTGGTTAATGGTTATTAAATAGTTTTTTTACTTATTTATTATCTGTTGATCTGATGTAAGAAATGATTTCTATATCAAATGGATAGATTGTGTAACCTGTTGTAATACAATTATTAATATAGCTAAATAGTAAACCTGCTATAAAATACTACTAAAAAATTTATGTTGTAATTAAATAATGACTTTATGTTGCAAACTGGCTGCAATTTGCAACTTAATATGATAGTTTGCAAAAGGAGTTTATAGGTGATGTGATTCATTTGATATTTGATGTTAAGAAGTCAACAATAGCTAAAATGAAGCTGTTTGGTAATGATTTAATTAGAATTCATCGTTGTATTGTTATTAAATTAAGTTAATCAACGTTGTTTTTTAAATCAACATACAATATATATTATGAACTTCAAAAAGTAAGTGCTTTATTCTATTTGTTCACTCAGTTTGTTTTAATAAATGCACAAGTCGATACTTTTTTTATACCCGTTATTGGAGCGAAACAGTGAAAGAAAGGGCTGAATATTTTAGGTCTAAACCAGTTAAGATTAACGGATTGTTTTTGGTGAAGGACTATTTTAAAAGTGGAGAATTACAAATGTTAGCCCTATACTCTATCGATGAGGATGTGTTTGTGGGAGAGGTGAAGTGGTATTATAAATCCGGAGAGATTAAAAAAAAACGGCTGTATGATAAAATACAGCCGCCTAATAAACTATTAGTTTAGGGTTTTATTCATCACAATCAATGTCCTGAAAGGTATTATCCCAGCAATGCCATTCGCTGTCCCAGTTTGTTGATTTTATTCTGCCCGAGGAATCGTCCATGTCCATCTCAATATCAACGTCTACAAAATCTTCAACATATTCATTGTAATAATAGATATAATAATAGTAGATATTCGATTCTTCGTTGATGCCATATTCAAGGGTGCTGCCATAAAAAGGATTAGTATCTCTGTTGTCATCCAGCTCACGAACAAACTGATAAACAGTATTGTTTATTTCTCCGCCACTAGCTTCCCAGTCTAATGTAATTACGGGCTCCTGGAACTCATAACTATGGTTTAAAGTCCAGGAACCTGCAGAACCATCTGTTTGAGAACTGCCTTCGAACCATAGAAACTCAGCATAAGCATTTGTGCCATTACAGGTAATTTTCATTTCCCACTCTACAGAGCTGTCCAATACCTCGGCTGTTAATATGGCAGAGTAATCTGTATAATTTCCACCAAGAGTATATGACCATTGCCAGGTATTGTCGTCTATTTTAACAGGAGTTTGTGTAAAAGCGTATTCGTAAGCTATTACTGGTACTATTAATGTTTGATATAGTAGAGTGTTCCATATGGCTACGGTGAGGTATGCAGTTGCAAAGCTTCCATAGCTTTCGGAAGCTGATAATCCTTCGATTTGTTCAGGTGAGGTGGAATAGTTGTCTGTAAATGCAGAAAAATTAATGGCTAAACTCTCTATTGGAGGAAGATCTGGCGCTGAATCAGAACTGGGATCATCGGAACAGGCAGTTGTTAATAACATTGCTGCAACTGTCAGGTAAGCAATAAATTGGTTTGTTTTCATATTGGGTTGTTTTAGTTTGTTTATGGTGTTGATAGTCAGTTTTTTTGCTATTTTAAGCATGAGTAGTACCTCGTTTATTTACGATGTAAATATATCTACAGTTTCAAATGTAGTGATGAAATAAGGAAGTAACGATCCGCAATGGTGAAATTAGGGATTTCGACTAAGATGTTTTAAATACAAGGAGAGAGATTGAAGCAATTTTTTATAGTCTTACAAGGCTTATTTTGAAATGGTATAAAATGGAAATAAAAAACCCGGAGGTTCTTATGCTCCGGGTTTCAATTACTATTGTATAAGAAAATTAAAGGCTACTTACGCCAGCAACTTCTATTTTGCGGTCAACTTTTTTAATCATGCCTTGTAGTGCTTTACCGGGACCTACTTCAGTAAATGATGTAGCACCATCTGCAACCATGTTTTGTACTGTTTGTGTCCATTTTACAGCACCTGTTAGCTGAGCAACCAGATTTTCTTTAATCTGAACAGGCTCAGTAAATGGTTTGGCATTAACATTTTGATATATCGGACAAATAGGGGTATTGATTTCTGTTTCTTCAATGGCTGCAGCTAGTTCTAGTCTGGCAGGTTCCATTAATGGAGAGTGAAAAGCACCTCCGACAGGAAGCTTAAGTGCTCTTTTGGCACCTTTCTCAGTTAAGATTTCACATGCTTGATCGATGCCGGCAAAAGAACCGGAAATAACAAGCTGACCCGGACAATTGTAGTTGGCAGCTACAACAACTTCGTTAATACTATTACAAACTTCTTCTACTACAGAATCTTCAAGACCAATGATAGCAGCCATAGTTGAAGGCTCCGCTTCACAGGCTTTTTGCATGGCTAAGGCACGTTGCGAAACAAGTTTTAAGCCATCTTCAAACGACATGGCACCAGCTGCAACCAAAGCACTAAATTCTCCTAAAGAATGTCCTGCAACCATTTCTGGTTTAAAATCTTCACCCATTGATTTAGCTAAAAGAACCGAGTGTAAAAATATGGCTGGTTGGGTAACTTTAGTTTGTTTCAAGTCTTCATCAGTTCCTTCAAACATCAGGTCGGTAATTCTGAAACCTAATATTTCATTGGCTTTTTCGAATAACTCTTTTGCTTCAGCAGAATTTTCGTACAGGTCTTTTCCCATACCTACAAATTGGGCTCCCTGACCCGGAAATACAAATGCTTTCATATGATTATAATTTATCTCTCAATTGCCATATGCAACTTGCATGTATAACTGTCCTTCTTTGTCCGAAGCACTTCTCATGCTTGTTTCATATGTTTATAATTTTCTTTCAATGGTTATATAGCCTGTCCCGCGAAATGCGGGAGAACTCGCCAGAATTAATCATCCTTTTGTGTGCGAAACAATTCCCATGGCTCGTTTCATATATTTTAATTTATTTTCATTTGTCCCCTAATTGCAAGATGCACTAGGGAACCTGCCTGTATTAGATGATTATCTTAGAAGGATAATTGTCTATTGCTCGTTTTTTAATGAATATTAAATACAAATTCGCATTGTTATTGCAGTTATACCCTTGAAATTTGATGAGCGTAAGGGGTGCGATAAACAAGTCATTCGTATAAGAGATATTCATTTTTATAGTCCTGTTAAAATAAATCTTTTACAGAAACTGGCGCAAATATAGTAAAAATGAGAAATAAGAGCCGGCGTATAGTTTAAAAACGAAAATTAAGCGATTTTGTAATTCTGTTTGTATTGGTGGTTATTTATTTAGAAATCTCTTCGGTACCTATTAACAAAGTTCCTTTAATAATTATATCTGTATTTATAGTACTTTAAAATCAGATGTTCATTATTTTGGGATTGATGCAATGGATATTGATCGGTCTGTTTTTAGTTTTGGTTGGTAAGTGCTTAAATGATTGTATTGGTGTTTGTTAGTTCGTTTCCATACCTGAAAAAATTACGGGCTTTTTGCATGGAGTTATCCAGTTCTTCAAGTTTGGTGTAAAACTGTTTTTCCTCAATATTGGTCTTGATTATTTTTTCCATTCCTCCATTTTTAATCACAATACGTTGATCTGCCAGTAGTATAAGTAAAGGATCATGAGTAGCCATTAATACAATTTTGTCCTTTTGAACTAGTAGGTCCAATGCGTTTTTTTTATCCACTCCAGCATTTTCAATTTCATCAATTAAAACTATGGGAGCCTGGCCAATACATGCCACATCGGCAATCATTAATGCTCTTGATTGACCTCCACTTAAAAAGGTAACCGGGGTTTCTGGTAAGAATGGTTCTCCCGAAAGTTTATTGGCCAAAAGAATGACTTCTTCAACTTTTTGTACAGCATCATCCATAAAGCGGCTTTGGGCATGAAGCATTAGAAAATCATATACATTCATATCTAACACAAAGTTCATATTCTGAGTGATTTGTGCGATTAGTTTACCTCCAAAGCTGTTGAGTAAGCTATTGTCAGGTATATTATTGTTGATAAGTACTTTTCGTTTGGTTGGCGTATCTGCATTGGCTAGCCATTCTATATCAGCTAAAAGACGACTCTTTCCCGATCCTGTTGGTCCAACAATACAAGTGATTTCTCCAGGGTGTAGTTTCAGATTGCAGGCTTCTTTCTGTCCCGATTTATTTGTTCCTGCAAGTATGGTGAGGGATTCTATTTTTTCTGAAGTACCGGCCATATCCATACCCTCTGCAAAATCGATAAATAATGCGGTTATTTCGTCGGGAGTAGTACCGTTGCTTTCCCAAAATGAGTCTGGCAATGAGGTAGAAAGCTCATTGAAAGATAATGTTTCATTGGGGTTGATGTTGAATGAGCTGAAAAAATCGCTAAAAATGGGTTTTTCAGAGATGAGTTTGTTCAGCGGTTGATCTATAAGGCTTGTGTGTTTTATCATAATTCTACAATTTAATTTTTCGATTTAAGCCCACCTGAAAATCTTCACCTACCCTTGTCTCTCCCAAACAGTAGGAGCATAAAGCTGCGGGCATTGAAAACCGAAGTTTCAGATTTTGTGTGCTCTCAAATGCTGTTGAGGATAAAGCATAGGCAGCTAGTTTGTCGGCACCCTGTCCGGTAATACCATTGATAAAAAGTACCTGACATCTGGGATTAACCTGTTGTATTTTGAATCGAAATACTTCCCGTTCGGCCTGAGACACTAAATCGCTTTTCGTTACAACAACAATATCGGCCAATTTAACCATCGGGCCGGTCTTAAGCGGGGTGTTTATGCCGCTTAAATTGTCCAGTATGCATACTGCAAGTACATTTTTTAAGTGGGGGGCACATCTGTTACATAGTCCCGCACTCTCGGTAATCAGGGTGTTGAAATGGTTGTTTTTAGCCCACTGAAAACACTCTTCAATATTGGAAACAAAATAATGATCGGGGCATAGGTTGCCTGCTAAACCTGTTTTGGCAGTGATCCCATTCTTTTTGTATTGTGCTTCATCCAGAGAGCTAATGCAATCGAATTTGATAACCCCGCAATTGTCTTTTAATCCGGCAATGCTCTCTATCATTTTTATGATGACCGAGGTTTTTCCCGAGGAT
>JBFHEL010000099.1:0-11367 GCA_041584155.1 Saccharicrinis sp. | reverse complement strand
GTTACCTTTTTCAAATTTTAAGGAAGTAAGTGAGGGAGCCTTTTTTCAGAATAACCAAATCCAGTTTAAAGTAAAGGAGGATGTTATGAGTGTATTCGTAGAACAATTGGCCATTCAGGGGCAACATAATCGGTATAATACCATGGCGGCAGGTATTGTTGCTAAATTATTCCAGATGCGTAAACCCTTGATTAGAGAGTGTATGTTGAGTTTTAAGGGGGTGGAACATCGTCTGGAAAGGGTGTTGTCTGTTCGTGGGATGGAGTTTATCAACGATTCAAAGGCTACTAATGTCAATTCAACCTGGTATGCTCTGGAGAGTATGAATACAGAGGTGGTGTGGATTGCAGGTGGTGTGGATAAAGGAAATGATTATTCCGAAATAATAGCTTTGGCAGCACAAAAAGTGAAGGCTTTAGTTTGTCTGGGTACGGATAATAAAAAGCTGTTGGAGAGTTTTGAAGGTGTCGTTCCTACAATAATAGAGTGCAGTTCCATGCAGGAAGCGGTTAAATCGGCTTACCTTTTAGGAGATAAAGGTGATACTATTTTATTGTCTCCCGCTTGTGCAAGCTTCGATTTGTTTGATAATTATGAGCATCGCGGAAGGTTGTTTAAAGAATGTGTAAGAAATTTATAACTATAACTAGCGGTATAAAATGGGCTTAAAGGCTACGCTTAAAAAATATTTTAAAGGAGATCCTATTTTGTGGGGTGTGATTGTTGTGCTGGCAGCCGTGTCTTTGTTGGCTGTATATAGCTCAACAGGATCGCTTGCATATAAGTACCAGGGAGGAAATACGTACTATTATATGTTTAAACACTTTGTGTTTTTAATGGTGGGTATTTCTTTGATCTGGGGCATTCATCAAATGGATTATCGCATTTTTGCTAAGTATGCGCCCTTGCTTTTGTGGGTTTCTATCGTCCTTTTGTTTATCACTCTGGTAACGGGGATGAGTCTAAATCAGGCTTCTCGGTGGTTGACTGTTCCTGGTATAGGTTTGTCTTTTCAACCTTCTGAACTGGCTAAGTTAGCTCTCATTATTTATATTGCCCGTACTCTGGCCCGGCATCAGGATGCTGATGAGGGTGCTAAGGGTGCTTTTAAACCTATTGTTATTAATGTAGGTTTGGTTTGTGCATTAATTTTTACCGAGGACTTTTCTACCGCTTTCTTAATTGGTTTTATCGCCTTTTTAATGATGTTTATAGGAAGAGTTCCTTTTAAATATTTATTTGGATCGTTTGTTGTGATTGTTATGTTGGTGGCCATTATGTTTTTGGCATCACCTTATCTGCATTTCTTGCATCGCGCTGAGACATGGAAAGCCAGAATAGAAAATTTTGCCGGCGGTGACAAGGTGGATTCGGATTCGGATGGTAATTACCAGTCGCGACAAGCGCAAATGGCCGTTGCAACCGGAGGATTTTTTGGTAAGGGACCAGGAAATAGTAAACAACGTAATTTCTTACCTCATCCATATAGCGATTTTATATTTGCCATTATAGTGGAAGAGGGGGGAGTGATCGGCGCATTTATTGTAATTATGTGTTATGTTGTTTTTTTATTTAGAGCAGGTGTTATTGTGCGGGGAAGTACGCGCACTTTTCCGGCTTTTCTGGCTATAGGTTTGGCTTATCTGCTTGTGTTTCAGGCTTTCTTCAATATGGGTGTTGCTGTGGGTATTTTTCCTGTAACAGGACAACCTTTGCCTTTGGTGAGTATGGGAGGTACTTCGGTATTGTTTTCTTGTGTCGCCATGGGTACTATCTTGTGTGTGAGCAGATATAATATGGAGGAGGCCCAACGATTTAAAGAAGAGGCGAAAGAGGAATCTTTAACCTAGTATTGTGAAGATTAGACTTATTGTAAACGATTATAAATAGGAATCAAAGTCCGTCAAAAAGAGGATAAAATACAATAGCATTGTGTTTATTTTGTAGGTATGTTTGATACTTGATTTTAAATATAAAAAGCATGAAAGTAATCATCAGTGGAGGAGGAACGGGAGGTCATATCTTTCCGGCCGTTGCTATAGCAAATGCACTCAAACAAAGAATCAAGAGTGTTGATATTTTATTTGTGGGTGCTGAAGGTAAGATGGAGATGGAAAAGGTGCCCGCTGCAGGTTATAAAATTGTGGGTTTGCCTGTTGCCGGTTTTCAGCGCAGGTTGACAGTGAAAAATATTACTTTCTTTTTTAAATTGGCAGCTAGTATGTTAAAGGCACGTAAGGTGGTGCGCCAATTTCACCCTGATGTAGTGGTGGGTGTTGGTGGATATGCCAGCGGACCGGTGTTGAGAGTCGCAGGTAATTGGAAAATACCGGCTATTATTCAGGAGCAAAATTCATTTCCCGGTATCACCAACCGTATTTTAGCTAAAAAAGTAAGTAAAATATGTGTTGCCTATCCTGATATGGAACGATTTTTTCCAGTAGATAAAATTATTCTTACCGGTAATCCTATTCGTCAGAGTTTATTAGGTCAGGTAGAACGGAAAGAGGCAGCGGAATATTTTGGTTTAGACTCAAATAAAAAAGTGGTTTTTGTAACTGGTGGTAGCCTGGGGGCGCGTACCATTAACGAAGGCTTATTGGCCGGATATCAAAGGTTAATCGATGATAATGTTCAGGTGATATGGCAAACGGGTAAGTTTTATTATGATCAGATTAAAGCTCAGGTTCCTGATAATGAAAATATAAAAATAATGGCGTTTGTGGATAGGATGGAAGCTGCTTTTTCGTTAGCTGATGTGGTGGTTTCAAGGGCAGGAGCTTCTTCTATTTCAGAAATTGCCATGTTGAATAAAGCCGCTGTTTTTGTGCCTTCGCCTAATGTATCAGAAGACCATCAAACAAAAAATGCCATGGCTCTGGTGAAACAGGAGGCTGCTGTAATGGTTAAAGATGCAGAGGTGAAGGAGAAACTGGTTAACCAGGTGTTATTGTTAATAAAAGATGAGGCACGTTTATCAAAGTTGCGAATGAATGTGAATAAATTTGCTATGCCCGATGCGGCCAATATGATTGTGGATGAATTAATCAAGTTAGTGTAAATGGATCTGAATCGCATAAATAGTGTTTATTTTGTAGGTATCGGAGGTATCGGTATGAGTGCTCTGGCTCGCTATTTTCATACCAAGGGGTATTATGTGTCCGGTTACGACCGTACAGCTACTGTATTAACCCGCGAGCTGGAGGCCGAAGGGATAGTTATTCACTTTAGGGATGAGGTAGAGCTAATTGAAGACGCATTTAGAGATAAAAAGAATACTCTTGTTGTATATACTCCTGCCATTCCTAAAGATCATTCAGAGTTAAACTATTTTCTTGCGAATGGTTTTGAAGTGAAAAAACGTTCAGAGGTTTTAGGTCTGTTGACCCGAACACATAAAGGAATTTGTGTGGCGGGAACGCATGGAAAAACAACCATATCTACCATGGTATCTCATCTGTTAAAACAGTCGAAGGTTGACTGTAGTGCTTTTTTAGGTGGTGTATCCCAAAATTATAAAACCAATTTATTACTGTCTTCAAAATCAGAATTTGTGGTATTGGAGGCCGATGAGTTCGATCGTTCATTTTTACAATTGAGCCCTTATCTTGCCTTGGTTTCATCAGTGGATGCCGACCATTTGGATATATATGGTGATGATCGTTCAGTAAAAGATTCCTTTCTCCAGTATACTACCCTGATAAAAGAAGGAGGTATTCTGTTAACCAAAAAAGAGATTAATCTTATATTTCCTGTTGGTAAAAATGTTACTCATTATACCTACTCGGTAGATGATAACAGTGCTGATTTTTATGCGCAAAATATACGGCTGAACGATGGTTTGTATGTGTTTGACTTTACAACGCCTAAAGGGATATTGAAAGATTTTAAATTAGGCATTCCGGCTTTGGTTAATGTTGAAAATGCTGTAGGTGCCTGTGCGGCATCCTGGCTTGCTGGAGCCAGCTATCAGGAGCTGAAAGATGCCTTGCCTGGTTTTAAAGGTATTAGACGACGATTCGATTACAGAATTAAAACGGATAAGCTGGTGTTGATTGATGATTATGCTCATCATCCCGAGGAGATAAAAGCTACTATTAAATCAGTAAGGGCTTTATATCCAAACAAGAAAATAACGGGTGTCTTTCAGCCTCATCTATTCTCCAGAACAAAGGATTTTTATCAAGAGTTTGCCTCCAGTTTAAATGCATTGGATGAATTGATCTTGCTCGATATTTATCCTGCACGTGAATTACCGATGAAAGGGGTAAGTGCAAATATGATACTTGATATTGTGGACTTGCCGGTTAAATCGTTGTCCTCAAAAGAGCGTCTTTTTGAAAGAATTTGTGAGCATAATCCCGAAGTGTTATTGATGATGGGTGCTGGCGATATAGATAAAGAAATTGATAAAGTGACCGATTTGTTTGTGAAAAAAAATAATCACTGACATAAATTTTTAATTAATCATTAAAGGATGTGTGGTGACATAGTTGTTTTATTAGAATTTTTTATGTGGGCTTTTTAAATAAATCATAAGTTATTGGTTATAAACATATAGTTTATTGTTTTATATTTGGAATTATTTTAGTCTATTTGTCAATAACTATTTGATAAATGTTCATAACTAAGCGATTAGTGAAAGTATTTGAGAATTTTAAAAAGTTATATTTAAGAGCAATGTTACAGGCTTTTTAAAAAAGATAATGAAGAAGGTAAAGAATATAATATTGTGGTGTGTGCTATTGGCTTACTTTCCCATTGTTTTTGCATTTATTTCTGCAGAGAAAAGTAAAGTAGTGTGTGCTGATATACATGTTGTTGTAAAAGATAGTATTGGTTCTCAGTTTGTTACTTCTGGACAAATTAAGAAAGTATTGCTAAATAAATATCCCAAATTATTGGGTAATTCTTTACAACAGATCAATTGTGAAGAGATAGAGCTTTTTTTAAAAAAGCACGAAGCTATAAAAAAATGCGAAGCCTATTATACAGTAGGAGGACGGTTGAATATCTTCATTGGACAGCGTCAGCCTCTGCTGCGTATTTTTTCAGGTTATACATCGTATTATATCGATGAAGAAGGTTTTAAAATGCCCCTTTTTAAACAGCATGCAGCTCATGTATTAGTTTTAAGCGGACATGTAAATAAACTGGATAGTTTAAATGAAGTGATTGATTTAGCACGTTTCATTAAGGCAGACTCTTTTTGGAATGCGCAAATTGAACAAATATATGTAGAAGCTAATGGAGAGTTTTCTTTAGCTCCCAGAGTAGGAGAACAAATTATTTATTTGGGCTCCCTTAATAATTATTTAGTGAAGATGAGGAATTTATATGCTTTGTATACAAAAGGTTTAAATCCCCGGGAGTTGAATAATTATAAAGAAATAAATTTGAAATACGAAGGTCAAATAATTTGTACAAAAAAATAGAAGCATGAATAACCAATCCAATTTAATCGCTGCTATCGATATAGGAACCACCAAAATTGTAGCTGTTGTTGGACAAAAAGACGACAAAGGAAATTTGCAGGTTGTAGGTATCGAGAAAGTACCTTCTACCGGTGTGAAGCGGGGTGTTGTGTTGAATATCGAGGAAACAGTTAATGCTATAAAGGATGTTGTTTTCAATTTGGAAACAAAATATGGTATAAAACTTCTTGATGTATATGTCGGTATTGCCGGTCAGCATATTAAAAGCCTGCAAAACAGAGGTTACCGATACATCGAAACCAACCATGAGATTAACCAGTTCGATGTGGATCATCTTTTTAAAGATAACTACAAAATTCCTCTCGAGGCAGGTGAAAATATACTTCATGTATTTCCGCAGGATTATGTGGTAGACAATGAAGCAGGGGTGAAAAACCCAATAGGTATGTCCGGTCGTCGTCTCGAAGGTAATTACCATATCGTTTTAGGCCGAATTGCTTCAGTTAATAACATTGAAAAATGTATTAACCGCGTTGGTTTAAAATTGAATCATCTGATTCTCGAACCTATGGCTTCTGCTCGTGCAGTGTTAACAGCAGAGGAGAAAGAAGCAGGTGTGGTATTGGTAGATATTGGTGGAGGTACTACCGATGTCGCTGTTTTTTACGATGGTGTTATTCAACATACAGCAGTTATTCCATTGGGTGGTAATGTGGTGACTTCTGATGTTAAAGAGGGCTGTGCTGTGTTGTACAAGCAGGCAGAATCTTTGAAAACACAGTTTGGTTCGGCATTAGGCGATCTGGAAAGAGAAGATATGGTTGTGACCATACCTGGAATTGAAGGATGGGAACCTAAAGAAATTTCCTTCCGTTCACTGTCTTATATTATTCAGGCTAGGATGGAAGAGATTGTGGATTATGTGATGTATCAGATTGAGTCTTCAAAGATGTACGATAAACTGGGAGCGGGTATTGTAATCACTGGAGGTGGAGCCTTACTTAAAAACCTATCTCAGCTTATTAAAATACGTACCGGGCTTGAAGTTCGTTTGGGTTTGCCAAATAAATATATAGCCTCAGCTCAAATAGATGAGGCAGGTAAACCTATGTATGCCACTAGTATCGGACTGCTGTTGTCGGCAATGGATAACCCTGTTAAAACAGTAATAGAACAGAAGTTGTTTCCTGATGAAGATACAGATCAGGAAGAAACAGATAAGCGACAACGTAATACAGCTCCGCGTAAAGAGAAGAAAAAGAAGGAGCAGAAAGAGTTTACCGGTGATTTGTTTGGAAGTTTTAAAAAGCATATTGCAGGTATATTTGATGAGAAAGATGTTGAAATGTAGCCTGGAGCTTAACGTATTAGTTCTTGGCCACCATTCAGAATATAAGGTAGTGCCGGATAGAGTTGTTTCAGTTCGTTTTTCTGTCTGGTAACAGATAGGTAGTAAAAGGTATATTATAAATGAAGTCAAACCGACGCATCACTTTTTTTAAAAGAGATAAAAAATATTGCGTCGGAATTTAGGATAAAACTAAAAGTTGAAAGTTAAAAGTCTTGTGTCTTTTGCCTTTCGTCTTTTATCTAATTTTGATAAGACATGAGCGAGGATTTGATAAATTTTGAGATGCCTCAGAACCAGAATTGCATAATTAAAGTAATTGGAGTTGGTGGTGGTGGAAGTAATGCAGTTAATCACATGTTTAGTCAGGGGATTAAGGATGTGAATTTTTTGGTCTGCAATACCGATGCCCAGGCATTAGAGAATAGTCCCGTGCCTATAAAAATACAGTTAGGTGAATCTTTAACCGAAGGACGTGGCGCAGGAAATAAGCCTGAAAAGGGAAAGCAGGCTGCCATAGAAAATATTAGCGATATTGAAAATGTATTGCGCGACGATACCCGCATGGTGTTTATCACTGCTGGTATGGGTGGTGGTACAGGTACAGGAGCGGCTCCTATTATTGCTAAGGCAGCCAGAGATATGGGTATACTGACCGTGGGTATAGTTACTATTCCCTTTAAATTTGAAGGGAAACTAAGAATTAATCAGGCCCTGGATGGTATTGCCGAGATGGAAAAAAATGTCGATTCCCTGTTGGTGATCAACAATGAGAAACTACGTGAGATGTATGGCGATCTGAAGCTGTCCAATGCCTTTTCAAAAGCCGATGATGTTCTGTCTACAGCAGCAAAAGGTATTGCTGAAATTATTACCGTACATGGTTATATAAATGTTGACTTTGCTGATGTGGAAACAGTAATGAAAGATAGTGGTGTAGCCATCATGGGTAGTTCGTCTGCTTCAGGTGAAAATAGAGCTATCCAGGCCATTAAGCAGGCCTTGGAGTCTCCTCTGTTGAATAGTAATGATATAAGAGGTGCCAAAAATATTCTGTTGAATATTACTTCCGGGGTAGATGAAATCACTATGGATGAAGTAGGAGAGGTGACCGATTTCGTTCAGGATACTGTTGGCTTAAGTGCCTCTATTATATGGGGAACAGGAGCCGATGCGGAACTGAACGATCAGGTTAATGTAACCATTATCGCTACGGGGTTTAATACCCGTAATATTGCTGAGTTTTCTCAACGTAATGAACCTAAAATTCAACGTTTTTCGCTGGATGGTACGATAGAGAAAGAACAGGATGTGCAGGATATTGACGATGAAGAACCTTTTGAGCTGGATATAGATGATAATTCAGAGGTGAGTAGCCGGGTTGTTGACTTTGATGAGTTGGAAAAGGCTAAAGAAGAACGTATTAAAATGTTTTATAAAACTGCTTCTAAAAAGACCGAGGTGGAAGATCAAGAACCTGCTTCAGGTTCACAACTTCAACGTAATTTAATAGCTACAGGTGTTGGAGAACGTTTTTCTATATCTCCTGAGGATATGGAGGATGACCGATTTATTGAACGCTTGGAGAGTGTTCCTGCATATAAGCGTAAAAAGGTTAAGATTAATGATGTTCAGGATGAGCAGGACGATTACCAGGTATCACGCTTTACTATTTCGGAAGGTAGGGATGGAAAGACGAAAATAATAAGGGATAACCCTTATTTGCATGATAATGTGGATTGAAAAATTTAAAGTATATATGTAAAATGAGTTTAACAGAACAAATTAATCAGGATATCAAAGAGGCCATGAAGGCCAAACAGAAGGTTAAATTAGAGGCCTTAAGAGGTGTGAAAAAAGAGATAATTGAAGCCAATACCGCTCAGGGTGCAGGTGATGAATTATCAGAAGAAGCCGGTATGAAAATCCTGCAGAAAATGGTGAAGCAACGTAAGGATGCTGCTGCTATCTTTATAGAACAGGGACGTGAAGATTTAGCTCAGAAAGAAATGGAAGAGGCTGAAGTGATTGCTTGTTATTTGCCGGAACAAATCACAGGAGAGAAATTGGAGAGCCTGGTAAAAGCAATTGTTGAGAAATCAGGTGCTCAGTCTATGAAAGAGATGGGTAAGGTTATGGGTATGGCTTCAAAAGAACTGGGAGGTAAAGCTGATGGTAAAGAAATAGCCGATTTGGTTAAGAAAATATTAAGTGCTTAATTAGTTATAAATACGCGCTTATTCATACTTGTAAGGAGGTCTTTGCGGATCTCCATTTTTTATGCTCGTTTGCTTGAGAAGCAATAGATAATGCAAAGGAAAATTGTTCCATTCTGGTATTGAAATAAGCCCTATTGAATGTTGGTATAATAATGCCGGTGTAATTAACGAGTTTTTAATTGAAATGCTAATACGTGCTTATTTCATTATATTATCGGTATAATTAAACAACAGGTATTGTTTTTGAATGATATATTCTCTAAAAAAAAGAAAAAGGCTACCCAAATATGGGTAGCCTTTTTTGTATTGTAACGTTTCCCTGAATTAGAAAAACTTAGCTCTTTCGTCAGTGATTTCCGCTTTATCATGAATCGACTGTGGTAACATACGATCAATTTTAAAGCTATTACTTTGTTCGAGTTGTTTTTTAGTAGTTTCAGTGTCAGGTGTTGTTTCAGTACTTTCTGAAGTTACTTTAACTACATAAACGCCTCTGTTTCCTTTTACTGGAGATGAAATCTTATCTACATCAGAAACGGTTGCTAGAGCTACCAAAGCAGGCTCAACGCCGGCACCAGCTACCTGAAATGAACCAAAGTTAATGTTGGTGGCTGATTGAACGTTACTTTCCATTTTTTGTGCTACTGATGATAAACTTTGACTTGAAGCAATAGTTTCGTTATATTTCTTCATAATGATTTCAGCCTTTTTATCTTTTGCTAAAATCGATTTGATACGGTTTTTCACCTCAAGGCTATTTACGTTTTTATAACCTTCTTCCTTAGCATCTGTAACAATTGCAATTACAAACTGATTTCCAAACTCATAAATAGTTGGTGACATATCATTTACCTCAGCTTCAAATGCCCATTGAACTAATCTTCGAGAGCTCTCCAGTCCTCTTACGTTTTGGTCGTTTGCACCAAGTGTAGCAAAACGTGGAGTAAGGTTTTCGGCTTTAATTCCTTCCTTAAACTTCTCGGCAGTATTGTTGTTAGCGGCAAATTTATTTGCTTCAGAATAAATTTGTTGATAAGTCTTAGAACTGTATTTTACTGTGCGGGCTAAAGTAGCAATATTGTATTTTGTTACTGTTTTACCTACATCCTGAGTGTTTACAATATGCACCCCATATTGTGTCTCAACTTTAAATACATCTCCTTTTTTGCTGCTAAAACAAGCATCGTTAAAAGGCTTAACCATTGTTCCTTCTTTAAACCAGTTCAGGTCACCTCCGTTAATGGCTGATCCATTATCTTTAGAAAATTTACGGGCCAAGGCTGCAAAATCTTCACCTTTCTTAATTAAAGAAATTAAGCTGTCGGCAATAGCATTGGCTCTAGTTGCATTTTGTTCCTGTATAAGGATATGACGAGCACGAACAGAGTCAGGCATTTGCTTAATGCTGATAATGCGGCTTAATTTATAGGTCTCATCTTCAAAATAAGGACCATATACGTCACCTTCTTTGCCGTTTTCAGCAAAGTCTTTGATGGTAATTCTTAATTCATCGGCGTTTAAATTCTTATCCTCGTAGGGCAGGTCAGAGTTCATTGCTACAAACTGTGCTGCTTCAATCTTAGGATCAGAAAATTCATCTTTGATATCTGTAATCCATTTTTCTGCTAATTCCTTATCTTCCTGAGAAGGTTCTACCGCAAAAGTGATGTACTGTATCGTTCTTTCTGCTTTTTGCTTAAAATCATTTTTATGATCGTTAAAGTATGATTTAATCTCGCTGTCAGAAACCTCTACGGTACTATCGGGTATAGTAGAATAGTTAACCGCTACAAAATCAAAATCAACAGATCTTAACTTAGCATTAGCCTCGCTGTTGATTTGACTTTGAGTAATATACATTCCCTTTTTAAACAGGTTGCTATATTTTGTAGCAAGTTTTTCGCTAACGATAGCCTTTTTTAAGAATTCCCAATAAAAATTCGCTTGTGCATCATTTTTACGGTTACGTAAAAAATTAACCACGGCAGCTTGTTCAAAAACACCGGTTTGTGGGTTTGTAAACATTTGACGAATAGCAGGGTGTGCATTTTTGCCTGTTGCCATATCTAATATCTCATCAGCGCTGACACTAATACCTACGTCTTCGTATTTTTCACCCATAATAATGTCCTGAACCATTTGGTTCCAGGCTTGTTCTCTAATCTGATACTGGGTGTTTTCATCAAGACTGCTTTGTCTTGACTGAAGTTTTCTGAAGTCTTCCGCCTGGGTAATCTCATTTTGGTATGCTGCATAGGTGATGGTTGTATTATTAACTTCTCCTATTTCCATTGAGTTAGCCTGTTGACCACCTCCATTACCCTTTAAAAAATCACCAAGGATAAAGGCAAATAAGGCAAGTCCT
>JBFHEL010000098.1:0-11379 GCA_041584155.1 Saccharicrinis sp. | reverse complement strand
TGCATCAAACACCTTGTTTGCTTTTTCCTGAGGCAACACACTAACTGCCGTCCACCCCAACTCATTAAATGCTCCACCAATACCATCAACTACTTGTAGTTTAGCATTGGTATCAACCGTAATATCCGCTTTTACAGTCTCATTTTCAATCTTTACTGCTTTTTTTGCTTCTACCCATCGCTCTGTTGGAGTAGTATATATTAATTTTGCTTTTTGAGCCTGAGCAGTAAGGCCTGCTAAAAACATGAGCGTTACTAAATACTTTAATTTATTTGTCTTCATCTTTTTACAATTAGACTATCTATTTTGTATATATTTTTATATCACTATACTTGGCTGAGCGGGTAAACATATGACGCAAGCCTATTCTTCCCTCTTTAGGCGACTGGCCAGGTTTCAGGTGCCATGAATAGATTCTATTTTTATCCTTTCCCTCCACGTTAAAGTGTAATACCTTATCTGTTTTTATCACGGTTATTTTATAGGTCTCTCCGGGTAAGAATAAGCCTGTTTTATAAAACGAAGGCTCAACTTCCATATCCTGAAATGATATGGTATCATTTACCGGATACTTACGCACCCTTATATAGTCATTTTCTGAATCGGTATTAACCATGGGAAAAGCCGCATAGCTGATATGCAAAGGATTCATATATTCGTAATAAATACTCATTTTGGGTACATTACGAAATTCCCTCCACGCATAGATATCCTTACCTTTTCCCTCTTTTCCTATGCCCTGAGCCTGAATATATAATATATTAACGTTGACTACCTGGCTGTCGGTACGGGTGTAGTAATATTCTATTTTTACATCCCCTTTAAATGATTCCTTTGACCACAAAACTGCATGATGCGCATCATTACGATTAACTGGTCCTGCACTAAAGTTCATGCCATCACTCTGATTTTCTACTTTAGCAATTAATCCATCCAAAAACCATTTATCTTTCCAATTACCATTACATTCATCTGAAAATTTCAACTCCCAAGCTGATGAGGTATTTAAACTTTCATAATCGTTGCATTGCTTATTATTGCAGGCTGCAAGAATAACAGGAAAAACAAGGGTTATTAGGAAATACTGTACCTTCATATTTATCATTTTATAATGTTTTTACTGAACCGGAGTCATCACAAGCTCTTTCAAATTAATTGCCTCCCAATTTTCAACAACCGGTTTAAAGTATATTTTATAATTTCCTGGTTCTTTAATTTCCACCTCGCCAATTACAAGAGGTTTAAATTGATCATAATCTCCAGTAGAAGGTATCTTTATATTTTTTGATACTCCTGCTACCTCAACCATACATTCACTATCGTCGGGTCCTGCAGTTTTGGCTGTAATAGTAAACACTCCGGGTTTATCAATTGTAAATGTCCAATACACTCGTTCTTGTGCATTGGTCCAGCTTCCTATGCAATCCTTAGAACTATTGTATTTTACACCAATACCCTGCATATTATCAAACTCAGCATTCTCTGTAATAAAGGCAACCACTCCGTTTTTATCTTGACCAAAGGCTTTAGGAGGTAATGCATCCACTACACCGTTCAGCTCCAGTACCACTACTGAGTTAATTTTATCGGGAGCCGTTCCGCTAAGTTGAACGGTTAAGCCTTTTTGGTCAGCTCGTGTTTTAAAAGTTCTTTTATTGTTGACCAGCAAACGAGCCTTTGCCGATGTATTTTTAATGGGCACAACAATATTTTTGGCATCCCAGTCGAATACATGAAGATAAAGTCTGGTTTTACTACCTGTCTTTTTCATGGTAATATATCCCCAGTCTACCTTATTGCAAGGGCTTGCCTGAGTACCATATATGGCTTCGTTATTTTTATCCATCCACACCCCAACATCTTTAAGGCGTTCCACAGCAGTAGGCGCCAGAGTTCCTAAACAAGTTGGGCTCACATTTAACAAGTAATTTCCACCCAAACTACTGGCTTCGGCTAAATTTCTTAATAAGGTTTCAAGGGATTTAAATTTTTGGTCATCACTACGATATCCCCAACTACCACTAATGGGGCGACAAAGCTCCCAGTACTTATCTTCAGGTTTCTGCTTAGGCATATGTCGTTCATAGGTTTTATGGTCACCAGGGTATTCATCACCCAAACGGTCATTGGTAATAATGGCTGGTTGAAGTGCTGTAGTCACATGATATAAGCTATCTACAACTTCCTTACTCATTTTACGTGGAGTATCCCACCAAAAGATAGCAATATCACCATATTCCGTCAATAACTGGTTTACCTCAGGAAGAGCTTTCTCACGCACATAGCTTTCGCTACTTACTCTTTGCATTGTTTTATCCCATTCATTTCCAATACCTCCTGGATGACTCCAGTCCTGAGCCTGAGAATAATAAAAACCAAATTTAATTCCCTGTTGAGCGCATTCATCGGCCAGTTCTTTCAACACATCACGGCCAAAAGGGGTGGCATCAACAATATTAAATGGATTACATTTGGAGTGAAACATAGAAAAACCATCGTGATGTTTTGAGGTGATCACCATGTATTTCATACCTGCTTCTTTGGCCAATCCCACAAATTCTTTGGCATTGAACAAGGTAGGATTAAAAAGCTCGGCATACCCGGCATACTCAGCCACGGGTATCTGCCCTCTGTTCATGATCCATTCGGCTGAATTTTTCTGTGGCTCTCCTTTGTAAAATCCAGCAGGTACAGAATAAATTCCCCAGTGGATAAACATCCCAAAACGAGCCTCTGTCCACCATTCCATTCGCTCTTCATCTGAAATTTGCTGGGCATTTAAATTAAACCATCCCATACTTAGTATTAAAACGCCAATGCTTAGTATTAATGTATTTTTCATGTTTTTAAATTTTATTTCCAATAGTCACATAACCTGTCTCACAAAGCGCGGGAGACCTCACTAAGATTAATCATACTCCTCCCGCTTAGGCGGACCTGATTGTGTAAGATCTGTGATCTCATGGCTCGTTTCATTTTTTTAAATTACATAAGAGAACAAAGAAACACTGGATGCAAAGATTTTTCTATTTAAATCATTTGCCGCTATAGTAATCAATGCTTCAGAGTCATTATGCTCAATATTTATAGTTGGTTCATCTGTTATCAGATAACTATCTGCTTTCCTCTAATTAATTTGCTTAATCAACACGACACTCCAGGGAGACAAAGCCTCATCGATATTTAATTCTCCGTCTTCGCCTACTGTTATTATCCGTGTTTTCAGATTGTTGGCAAAGTCCTTCATCACCATCACCTGTTCACGGGTTGGAGGCTCTGGTTTTCCCATACTCTCCCAGTAATTATGGATATTACCATGATCCTTATCGAGTGTTTCTATTTTAAATTGGGTTCCTGGTTTTAAATTTGTTAGTAAAAACTTAAGATCCTTATCACTTCCATTTTCCAGTTTATTATTTCCTGAAGGAACAGATTCTGTATACTCTTTAGGATAGTTAAAGGCCAGGGCAGCTATTCTTCCATCTCCTGAATCACGGCTCACAAAAAGATATTCATCTTTGTATAATTTTTCATCCCCTAACTCATTCAATAAGCGGTAGGCATGATAGGATGGTTTTACTATACCCTGAAAATTAATCATACCAAAACCTCCATGAAAAATACTTGCAGCCCCACCCTTTTCTTCAAACACATCTGTAAAAGTCCAGAAAGCCAAAGAATTAGTCAAGCCAATACAGTCGATATTTGTTTTTACGATGTAGGCTGCCGGAGGTAAGAAATCGTGCATAGCATCGCGACTACTGGGACTGGTATTCCATTCTGTTAAATGAAGTTCAACATCAGGATAGGCACTATTGGCTACGATCCGGTTTAACCATTTCAGATCTAAAACAGTTGATTCTACAAATCGCGTTAGTCCACGGCCTTTACCTGTTTCTGGATTAAAGGCATAATCGGTTGGATAAGGATGGCAGCTTATAAAGTCAACAGGCAGTTTCTCTTTTTTGCAGAATTTCAAAAAATCCTCAATCCAAACGCCATGCCATTGAAGTTTATTAATATCATCAATGGTAAACACTTCTTTAGCAGCCTCTTTATTTTCCACCTCTCCATCAAAGCGTTTATCAGGCACAAAGTTACTGGTAGAAGGTCCTCCTACTTTAATACGTTCATCGATCCCTTTAATGGCTTTAACCGATTGTTTATACATTTCAAAATACTGGGATTTAGTACCATCCCAAAACAAAGGATATAGATTGGGCTCATTCCAAACTTCGAAGTACCAGGTTAATACCTCATCCAAGCCATATCTATCGACACAATGTTGGGTAAAAGCCTTAATCAGGTCGTACCACATCACAAATGAATCTTCCTTAGGGGTAATATTCGCCTTCCACCAGAATACTGTTTTCGAATTTTCAGCCGCCAGCGCATCGGGCAAAAAGGACAGCTCTACAAAAGGTTTTACTTTAAGTGAGAGCATACGGTCAAATAAATCATCAATATACTGCCAATTATAAACCAGCTTTCCTTTTTGCTCAAGCACTACAAACATATCTTCATGAAAAAGTCCATGAAAACGAACATACTGAAAACCACAATTTTCCTGCACCATCTCCAATTGCTCGAGCCATCCTGCACGTAGACCTTCATTGGCTCGGCCTGCTCCCACACATTTACTCCAGAAATGGTCAAATGATTCACCCTCTGAATTAATATCTACCGTGATTTTTTGTTGTGCTACAGTTATTACTGATAACAAAAACAGGGCACACAATAAAATTGATTTACCTAGATAATTTTTCATGACAATATTGATTTGCTGCTATTTTACCTTACGACTCCTTCTACCTTAACTTTTATCACATTCACATTACTACCCGAAGGTTTTAGGGGTAACCTGATGCTTAATCCATTATTTAAAGAAGTATTTTGCATCTTCTCTCCATTTGCTAACAGATGGCATTCCATCACCTTATTTTTTAGCTGAGGAATAAACAATTCCTTATTCTCAGGCCAGTCAAACACCAAAAAATAGAGCGTTGTATTTCCCTTCTCCACTCTTTTTGTACATCTTCCCCAATCAAATTTCCCGAGAGGGCTGGATGTTGTTCCATAAACGGCCTCTCCATTTATTTCTAACCATTCTCCTACCTCCTTTAAACGATCCACAGAAGGTGCTGGAATAAGCCCCTCTCCTGTTGGCCCAACGTTCAATAAAAAATTGCACCCTTTACTAACAATATCCAGCAGACTATGAATTAATGAATCTGACGATTTCCAATTCTCATCGTTTTTATGATAGCCCCATGCATTATTTAAGGTCATACAGGTTTCCCAGGGCTGGGGCTCTCCTCCTTCAGGAATTTTCTGTTCTCTTACAGCATAATCGCCCAATTGATTGCCCACGCGCTGATTAACAATACAGCGAGGATCGAGTTGACGAATTAAAGCCAATAATTCTTTACTTTGAGCCTTTGTAATCAACTCAGGCGTATCGAACCAGATAATAGCCGGTTTGTATTGCTGAATAAGTTCAGTAATTTGAGGCTTCACTTTTTCGTTGAAATAGATGGCATAGTCCTTTTTTTCTTCCTCCGGAAAATCCCATACATTACTTCGCCATCCATCTACCGAATTACAGTTTGGATGATGCCAGTCTCTGCCCAAAGAATAATAAACACCAAACTTAATTCCCTGTTTATCGCAAGCTTGTTTCAATTCCAGCACTGCATCTCGTTTCCATGGCGTATGTTTTACAATGTTATAATTGTTTGATGGGCTATTAAACATGGCAAAGCCATCATGATGTTTTGATGTAATTACCAGATATTTCATACCTGCATCTTTGGCAATTTTCACCCATTCATCAGCATTAAATTTTTCGGGATTAAAGTCATCTGCTATTTTCTCATATTCTGTAATGGGAATTTGCAGGTTGCGCATCATGTGTTCCGAACGTCCGTCTTGCCCATTCCAAAAACAACCATCCTGGGCATACAGTCCCCAATGTATAAACATACCAAAGCGGGCATCGCTCCACCACAGAAGGCGTTCGGCTACCACTTCGGGCAACTCAAGGTATTCCAACTTGGCCTTTTCGAATTTATCGCCTGTATCGATAGTACCATCGGCATTTACCTGAGCATGAATAAGCTCAAGAGTATCTGCACATAAGATTAAAATCAAAAACAAGCCTATTTTACTCCATTGCATCATCTCACCCTACTTTTTAACTTTTATAGCAAGCTCTTTTTCCGCTTGATTCCGCATTACCACCATACTTACAGTTCCTGTCTTATTATATTTTTTTAGCACACTAAAAAATTCCTTTACGTTCTTCACCTTTTCTCCCTCTACCTTCAGTATAACATCTTTATTTTTTAAGCCATCGCCTTGCGCGGCATAACTTCCCTTCCACATTTTAAGGATAATTACTCCTTCCGCAGTATTTAAACCATAAGCCGATTGTTCTTCTTTCGAATCCACACTCTTTATATCATTGCGCAACCAGCCAACAATAGGGCTAACGTTCTCTTCCAATTCTTCTATCTTTTTTAGCTCTGGTATTGCAGGTGTTTTAGCCAATCTCTTGAGTTCCGGACTTTGCACTCCAAACTGATCCATCGGAAAATTTACAAATCCAAGCTTTCGCGCCGGAGAATGATCTGCAATGCTAAAGTCCATTTTATTGGGATTTACGAATACAGGATCACCGAAATCACTATTTTCATCGATATTATAAATTTGAGCTTTAAGCATAGACTCTTCTGTCGGGAACAGGTTATAATCCATCTCTTTGCCCCACGACAGCACATTAACATCCTTATAACCGGCACTAAAAATATTTTTTCGAATAACATCATCACAATTGGCAAACCATACATGTGGATGTAATGAATTATTAACGATGATATTATTTTCTACCACCCTATAAAAGCCCTCACGCAACTTGATTCCTCCGCTTAAACACAGGTTGTTATAAATATGGTAATTTGTAGAGCCGTCATCCAGATCAATATCCCAGCCATGGTCGCAACGGAAACGATTATTTCGGATAGCGGTAGTATGAATAGCATCCCATAGTGGCATTTGCGGATTGGTTAGGGTGATACTGTCCATTACAGGTCGTTTAGGATGCCAAAAACGGTCACGTCCCCAGGAGTTAAAAGAACCATGATCTCCCGATTCCAATACAGTATTAAATACATCATTGTATTCCAGCATATGACCTCCCCAGGTGCCATCGCCAATATTTATACCCGCTCTTGGGACATCGTAAATACTATTATGACTAACGGAAATATCCATAGCCATTGCAATCTGTACTCCGGCAGTTTGTTTCTCTATTCTTCCGATACGATAAATCAGGTTATCTTTAACTAAACAATCTTTCGGATACGAATTATTTTTTGGTCCGGGTATTGTATCCATTTCCTGGATATCGACATACCGACCATATTGAAAAGAAGGAGATCGAACAGCTGAAGCATCACCCACAAAACAAATTGCTGAAGCTCCACAATCGTGAATATGATTGCTTTGTATATTCACCTTACGGTTATAACCACTTACAAACAACACATTACCGCCAAGGTTAGTAAACTCACAGTCATTTACCATACAATTTTCAGAACCTTCTATAAAAACAGCGGCTCCACGATAAATTGTCCAATCGCTTCGTAATAGAGGTTCGTATTGTTCAAACAGTGTTCGTTGGGTATATTGAAAACTGATTCCTTCAATAGTAATATCTTTTACCGGATACTGCTCATTTCCTTTTAGTTGAATCAGGTTTTTCAGCACAACACCTTCACAAACAGCTGTAGATATATTTACGCCACTGGCGGGCCAGTAATATATTCTTTTATTTTCCTTATCCAGATACCATTCTCCAGGACTATTCAGCTCCTCAAATACATTTTCAACCATTCTGTATTCCTTATGAGGCTCCGATGGACGATTATTTTGTAATCCTCCTTCGAGAATAGCTTCTCCATCGTCATCAATACCTGTTATTTGATAATGAAAACCGCCCCATTTACCTTTATGCATGGCATGAAAAATGGCTCCTTCGGGGTGCTTCCATGTTGCAATTCTTTCTTTTGAAATGGCATCAGCAGCATGGCCCTGCCAATATCCCCCCTCTTCCTTATAATCCGGATAACGGGCTAAAATTTGTAACTCACCATTCACTACAAACTGATCAAAGGACATATCACCTTCTACTTCTGCCACATAGATATTGTCGTTATACTTTTCCCATTTTACATTTAAATAAGCCGATCCTTTCACCCTTACCACATCACTTCCTTCTCCTCTTATTGTTATTCCGTTAAGCAAAGGACTTATAACTAACGGTTCCGATAAATGATAATTTCCCGGCTTCACATGAATAACGATATCAGCATTACTGTTTTCTTGTTTAATCTGATAGGCTTTATCAATAGCTTCTTTTAATGAAAGATAGCTTAGTTCGTCTGACATCACATCTTTCTCACTCACAAAAATATCAACTACCCTATTGGAACAGTTCAAAAACATCACTGCACAGATAAGGAGTAATAATGGCCAAATTTTAGTCATCCTGTATACTTATTTTAAAGGAATTACCATATTCCATGATTTTGTTGCATTTTCAAAGCCTCCGGGGCCATCCATTGTTGCAAAGAACAGATAGGCCGGCTCACCATTTTCAACCAACACAAAAGCACGTTCCAACTGTCCTTGCTGTATCGTTTGTCCGTTATCCCATTGCACTGTTTTTGTATATGCCCGGGGTGTTTTATCTAAAACCCAATGAATACCATCATTGGAATGAGCCAGCACTCCGTCACCTTTCTCTCCGGTAATATGTCCGCGTTGATCTTTGGCCAACAGATGATAGCCATGAATATCATTCCATATATGCGGATCTTCAACTTCGCCTATATAATCAGCTGAAAACAAAGGCTTATCCCCCATTACCTGATAACCGGCATCAAAGGATGGAGCAGTAGCGACACCAATACTCATGTCGCTATGCTTAATTCCATCTTTTTGATAGCCTCTACCCTTAAATAGCAGAATAACTGAACCATCATCCTTGATCAAAGGTGATGGATTGGAGGTCAGAAAGCTAAAAAAAGAGTCAGGCTTGGTGGTTAAAATAGGGTCAGGTAATCTTTTCCATGGTCCATAAGGGCTATGCGAAGTAGCCATCCCAATTCGCTTTTGCCATCTTCCTGTAATGCACCATTTACTATCAAGGGTTAATTGATTAGCATTATCTTTGTTTATCTCTTCAAAAGGGTGCGTAGAACCCATATAATAAAGAATATACACATCCTTAAATTTTACAATCTTGGGATTATGGCACGATCTCCCGTCCCAATACTGAGCTCCTCTGGCTCCTAAGGCAATATCTTTAAAGGCATAAGGGCCTTGCGGAGTATCAGAAACGGCATGAACTATCTCAGAAGCAATCATCCATCCGGGATGAAAGGGAAGATATTTTGGCCAGCGTGAAGCGTACATATGATATAGCCCGTCCTCCCCTTTAATCACAGAACTTCCCCACACCCAATAATCTTTCATCTCAAACCCTCCATTAACAGGGGCTGATTTAAGTTTAGAGAATATAGAATTTTGTGCATGACAACTCAATTGCACTGTTAGTATCACAAACAAAAACCCATATTTTAAAAGATCATTAACCATTCCTTATAATTTGATAAACGTTCAGTAATATCCCTTAAAAACAAATTTTAAATCAAATAACCATCCTAAAAAAGGAATGTCTTTATAAACTAGTTAGCAAAAGACTTATCTTTCTTTTCCATGGTATTTAATCGGATTAAAGCCTCCATAAAATAATAGTCGGCATAAATAATGGAAGCATCAATCTCAGAATTATGCGGTTTATGACCCGTAGAATGTAATAACAAGGCTTTATTTTCATCCCCACTCATATAGGCTGAAGATGATAATTTTTTAAGCAAATTAACCGCTGCATCTTTATATCGTGTTTTCCTTTCCTGATCTTTTACAAAGGAAGAGAGTTCTAATAAACCAGAGGCCACAACAGCTGCTGCAGATGCATCTTTTGGCGCATTAGGAATATCTGGATCATCAAAATCCCAGTAAGGCATCCCATCTTTAGGCAAACGCTTTAAAAACACATCGGCTAACTTTTGAGCAGTCTCTAAAAACTCAATCTTTTGGGTTTCGCGGTAACACATAGAATAACCATAAATACCCCATCCTTGACCACGTGCCCATTGTGAGTCATCGGCATACCCCTGATGAGTAACTCCCTTAATAAAATGGCCATCTGTGGTATCAAAAACAGCCACATGATAAGTACTAAAATCCGGACGTATTAAAGTGGTCATACAGGTAGATGCATGACTAACTGCCATATCGTATAAATCTTTGCTTCCCCCATTTTTAGATGCCCAAAATAACAATTCCAGATTAATCATATTATCAATAATGGTATTGTGTGGCCAGCCCATTTTCTTTACCATCACAGGCCACGAAAGAATAGTTCCTACTTTAGGGTTATATAAGGTAGCTAAAGAATCAGCTGCAGTTAATAGAAAATCATGATACTTTTTATTATTGGTTAAGCGATAACCGTTACCATAACTACAATACAACATAAAACCCAAATCGTGGTTATCAACGGGAACATCGAGCACTCCTTCAAGAATTTCGGTATAATACTCTGCTTTTTTCAGAATATCAGGGTCTCCTGAAGCTTCATAGGCATACCATAACACGCCGGGCCAAAACCCACTACACCAGTCATGAATCCCCACCATATTCCATTCGCTTTGTCCTTGCAAAATATTACGCGGCAGGCTATCATTAACGGGTAAGTTAGCCATATTCATTTTAGTCTTGTCTACACATTTTTTAATCACATTAGCTGCATTAAATTGTTCTTTTTTCTCCTGCGTTGAACACGAAGAAGATAATAAAACAATGACCAGACTAATGATTGCGATCTTAAATATTTTCATTTGATTATAATTTACTTTCATTTGCCTGTTGCCATATGCCTGCCTGTTGTCAAACAAGAACCTTGTTAGAAAATAATTACGCTCCTTTTGTTGATTTCTTTTATTGGCTCGTTTCATCCTTAAAAATTTTGTCTTTACTTATTAAACAAGTGGATTAAGTAATTCTTTATTCATGCAAGAATATCTAAAACAGCAAAGCTTCAATAGGCAAAAAATATCATTCTATCCGATAAATGTTGCACCTGTTATTTTTTTCACCTTTTCCCTTGGACAACATTTAATTGGCAACTTAAATTATAACAGCCGACAGCAACCATAAATGTATACTATCGGCTGTATAAAAATTATCCTTTATAAGAACTTAGGTTACCAACCAGGATTCTGAACTAAATCAGGGTTCAAATCAATTTGA
>JBFHEL010000097.1:0-11396 GCA_041584155.1 Saccharicrinis sp. | reverse complement strand
CTTAACACGTGAACTTGAAATAAGACGTAACGAGTTAGAAGAAGCCTGGCATTTTGCCTCACTTGAACGCATCTTCATAGAAAATAAAATTTACCAGAAAATTGAAGATTGTGAAACCATGGAGGCCATTATCCAAACCATCGACCATGGTCTGGAACCATTTAAAGGCAAATTGCGACGAGAGGTTACGCGCGATGATATCATCAAGCTAACCGAACTAAAAATTAAACGTATATCGCGTTTTGACGCTAAAAAAGCAGATGAGTACATAGCATCATTGGAAGAGGAGATGGAGCAGATCGCTTACAATCTGGAACATATTATCCCTTATTCAATCAACTATTTCAAACATATTAAAAAAACGTACGGCAAAAAGTATCCTCGCAAAACCGAAATCAGAAGCTTCGAAAACATTGAAGCCAATAGCGTTGATGTTAAAAATGAAAAGTTATACATTAACCGCGATGAAGGATTTATGGGAACATCTCTCCGTAAAGATGAGTTCGTTTGTGATTGTTCCGATCTGGACGATATCATCATTTTCTATAAGGATGGCAGATACCTGATTACCAAAGTGACGGATAAAGCTTTTATTGGCAAAGGCGTATTGCATTTGGCGGTATTTAAAAAGTCTGATACGCGTACAATATACAATGTGGTTTACCGCGATGGCAAAGCAGGTAATGTATATGTTAAACGATTTGCTGTTACTGGCATCACCCGCGACAAAGAATACGACCTCACTAAAGGAACCAAAGGCTCAGATGTTCTATATTTTAGTGCCAATCCCAATGGAGAAGCAGAGGTGCTAAAAATCGTTCTCCGACCCAAGTCCCGTATTCGTAATTTGATTTTCGACTATGACATGGCTACATTGGCCATTAAAGGACGGGGAGCAATGGGAAATATCCTCACCAAATATGAAGTTCAAAAAGTGGCTTTACGTAAAAAAGGTGTTTCTACATTGGGCGGACTTAAAATATGGTTTGATAAAGATGTACTCAGATTAAATTCGGATAGCAGAGGAGAGTATTTAGGCGAATTTCATGCCAATGATTTAATATTAGTTATTACTAAAAACGGTCAATTCTATCATACCAATTTTGACTTAACCAATCATTACGAAGACAATATACTATTGATTGAAAAATATAAAGCAGACAAAGTATGGTCTGTAGCATATTTTGATGCGGATCAGAAATTTTACTATTTAAAGCGTTTTCAGTTAGAACCCTCAACCAAGGCACAAAGCTTTATTGGCGATAATTCAAAATCATATCTGGTACGGGTAACAAAAGTGGATTATCCGCGACTAGAAGTAAAATTTGGTGGAGACGATAAGGATAGGGATAAAATGATAGTAGAAGTAGATGAGTTTATTGGTGTTAAAAGCTTTAAAGCCAAAGGAAAACGACTTTCCACTTATCAGGTATCCAAAATCAACGAACTGGAGCCTTTAATTAAGAAAGAGGAAGTAGAAGAAACCCAAGAAGAAGGTGACACAAGTGATGAAAACGAAAAGAACCATGATGACGACAACCAAATGTCGTTATTTGAGTAATTTAAAAATAGCATAGAGGATGACAGCAAGAGTATATCTGATTGGTTTTATGGGCAGCGGCAAATCTACATTAGGCCGCTGGCTTGCTGACGCCCTGAATTGGAATTTTATAGATCTGGATCACTTTATTGAAAATAAGTACCACAAAACTATTCCTCAAATTTTTGAAGAATATGGAGAAGATAAGTTTAGAGAAATAGAGAGTAGCTGCCTGAAAGAAATTAGCAAATTCACTAAGGTTATTGTAGGAGCCGGAGGTGGAACCCCCTGCTTCTTTAATAATATTGAGATCATGAATACAACAGGCTTGTCTATTTATCTGCAACTTACCCCTAAGGCTATTTATGACCGTCTACAGACCTCAAAATCTCAACGCCCTCTTATTGCGGGTAAAAAAGGAGAAGAACTGCTCGATTTCATCTGCAGCAAACTGGCTGACAGGGAGGAATATTACAAAAAAGCCTTATTAATTGCCGATGCTGAAAATTGGCAGGTAAAAGATTACATAACTGCCTTACAAAATTTTCACCAACAATAACCATACTTACATGCAAATACATAAAATAGAAACCGGAAATTTCATGGCTGATGGAGGCGCTATTTTTGGCGTGGTGCCCAAAGTGATGTGGAAAAAGAAATACCCGTGCAATGAAAACAATTATTGCAATCTTTCTATGCGTTGTTTGCTTATAAAAACCAATAATCGACTGATTTTAATAGATACAGGTGTAGGAGATAAACAAAGCGAAAAGTTTTTCTCCTATCAGCATCTGAATGGAAATGATTCATTGGAAAAATCCTTTCAATCAATATCTATTTCATTTGATGAAGTCACTGATGTTATACTTACTCACTTACACTTTGATCATTGTGGGGGAGCGGTAAGAAAAGATGCAAAAAACGCTTTACAACTCACCTTTCCAAAGGCCAAATACTGGGTTTCAAAAACTCAATGGGAGAATTATCAACACCCCAATCCAAGAGAAGGCTCTGTCTATTTTCATGAGAATATCATCCCTATTCTGGAAGCCGGCAAACTTCATTTTATTGAGAAAAACACCTGGTTAACAGAAAAAATTGAACTAAGAATCTTTAACGGACATACTCAGGGACAAATCATTCCTTTCATTACTTATCAGGACAAAACCATTGTATACACAGCCGATTTAATTCCTTTAATGGCAAGTATTCCCGAAGCATGGGTAGCTGCTTACGATACAAATCCTTTAGTAGCAATGAAAGAAAAAAAAGAATTTATTACAGAAGCGCTGGAAAATAACTATATCCTGTTTTTTGAGCATGATTTATATAACGAATGTTGCCGATTAATTCAAACAGACAAAGGCATCCAGAACTCAGAACCTTTTCTTTTATCTGATATATTATAAGCAGCTAAACTACCAGTCAACAGCCATTAACTTGGGCTGTTTATACCTTGTATTTAAAATAAAATAGTTATTGGCAATATACTTAAAACCCAGTTTTTGAAAAAATGCGTTAAGTTTATATTGAGCACTTTCTTCGTCAAACTCCAGGTCTTCATATTTCATTGCTTTGGAAAACTCATCATCCTCATAATATCCACTCTTCATCTTTTCTATCATGGTATTCTGAAAGGGAGTTGAACTAATAAATATAGCACCTACCCATTCTCCAAACCTGACATATAAATCCTTAAGAACAACGGCACCCAATCCTTTACCCCGAAAACCAGGAAGCAATTCTAACTCAGATATAACGCATATATTATCAAGATAAATATCATCCTGATCACACAGGGAGTTAAAGAAATCATCGTTAAACTCTTCCTGTTCAAAATCAATAAACTCACTAGCAAAATCAGCTAATGTTGAAGTAGAATCAAAAACGAATAACAAATTAGCATCCTGTTCGCGAACTCTATTAACCAAAACAATACTAAAAAGCAGTCGTCCTATCTTCAATTTCTCTCCTGATGGTTTTGACACCATAATTTCAGCATTATATTCATTAATAAATCTCTCTATGCCGTCGTCGCCAAGTTCGGATGTCATATGATAGTTTATTGCATAATCAAATGATTCCATATCTAATAATTATCCTATAAATATTAACTTATTAAGTCATGTTCTAGTACAAGATATTAAATATCTGATAATCGTCAAATCAAAGCCATAAAAAAAGCTGAACACACGCTCAGCTTTTATCTCTTTTCACATACAACTTTAACGATACACCTGACTTCCTGAGGAACTGTTTCCTGTAACCCTTATAGTTCCTCTATCCAGCATTAGATGCTTATCTCCTGAGGTCCCCATGGCCCTTAGACTACCTGAGGAAGCCCGCAAATCAAATGACAATTGATCCTCACTATTTAGTAATTCCATTTGAACAGAGCCTGAAGAGGAAGAAAAGGAAGAATCGCCGGTGAGCAAAACTGCTATTCCTGATTGCCCGCCACTGGAAGAAGAAAGATGAAGTACACCTTTGATATTGTTCAGTTTGATGGATCCGGAACTGGTTTTGGCATTAACATGACCGATAATATTTTCCATATTAATGCTCCCGGAAACAGCTACCGCTTCCACCCCATTTTCAACATTATATATTTTTTGGGATCCGGACGATGTCTGAGTTTTTACTTCTCCTTTTACATCCGATATATTGATACTCCCCGAAGACAAACTGGTATTTACATTACCTTCTATATGACTGATGGACTGACTCCCGGAAGAGGTTTTCGCTGTTAGATCACCATCAATAGATGCGATAGTTAAACTCCCCGAACTTGCTGTAGCAGAAAGATCGCTATCAATATTTTCTGCACGAATACTTCCTGAACTGGCACTAAGCTCTACCATGCTTTGACCGATATTCTCAACACGAATGCTTCCTGAAGAATTTTCAACAAAAACATGGGTGTTTTTCGGAACCAAAAAATGAAGAAAACCATCAAATGAGCCACTTAAACTGCGAGGTCGTTCAATCCAAACATTTAGCGTTGAACCCTCCACCTCATAACTAATCCTGATATCGTCTCTATCTTTACGACTCTTCACTTCTGCTTTAAAATCCAAAACAGAAAGGCTATGACTCTTAATATCCACCTCACAAAAGGAGCCTTTAACCACTAACTTTGCTATATTGTCAAAGCTTTCTTCAGCCTGGTCAATTACCTTCAATTGCCCTCTGGCATCATACATCACACAACTGTTTAGCAACAAAACAGATAAAATGCTAAAAATAATTTTTTTCATATTAGGTAGCCTATTATTGATTTACGAATTACACCTTTAAAATTAAAACAAACCTTATTAAATATTGAAATAATAGCAATGTTATAAAAATTGAACCTTTCAAATAAGATGCAAAGAAGGCTCATTTAGTATACAATCAATATTAATCACCTAGATATGACGCTTGTACACTTAAAGAAGTTACATCCATAAATAAAATAAACAAAGGGTTGACTATTTACATTTAGTAAACAATCAACCCTTCACTCAATAAAGAAAAGTATTCTTAACCTTATCCCAATATCATACCTAATATAGTAGCCGACATTAACGATGCCAGCGTTCCTGCAAGCAAAGCTCTAAAACCAAATTTGGAAAGAAAAGCACGCTTATTAGGAGCTAAACCGCCAATACCTCCGATTTGTATTCCTATGGAGGCAAAATTAGCAAATCCACAAAGCATGTAAGTAGCCATAATAACTGATTTTGGATTGGATAATATGCCACTTGCTTTCATATTTGCCAGGCTGGTATATCCAACAAATTCACTGGCAATAATCTTTTCACCTAAGAGTTGTCCTACATTGGTAATATCCTGAGTAGGTACGCCAATTAACCACATCAAAGGGGCTAAGGTATACCCCAGAATAAACTCCAGGTTGAACTTATGATATTGTCCATTGGTAATATCTGCAATCAGCGTGTTGAGTGAAGTCCAATCGCCTATCTTTGTAAAGCTATAGTTAATCAGAGCAATAAAAGCAAAGAAAACCAAAAGCATCGCACCAACATTGGCAGCCAATTTCAATCCTTCTGTTGTACCATTACTCATGGCATCCAATATATTACTTCCAAACTTATCCATCGAAATCTTCACTTCCGACTCGATATCTTCTGTTTGAGGAACCAAAATTTTTGAGATAACAATAGCACCCGGTGCTGCCATAACCGATGCTGTTAACAAGTGCTTGGCAAACATTAAACGCTGTACAGGATCATCGCCACCTAAAAAACCGATATATGCCGCCAACACACCACCTGCCACAGTAGCCATGCCTCCTACCATTACCAAAAACATTTCCGAAGAATTCATTTTAGGAAGATATGCCTTGATCATTAAAGGTGCCTCGGTTTGACCTAAGAATATATTTCCTGCAACTGATAAACTTTCTGCTCCTGATAATTTAAGCGCTTTGGTTAATAACCATGCCAACACCCATACTACTTTTTGAATTAAACCCAGGTAAAATAACACACTGGTAAGGGCAGAAAAGAAAATAATAGTAGGTAAAATTTGAAAAGCAAAAATATAACCGAACTTGGAAGTATCCAGAAAGTCACCCAATAAGAACTCAGTACCCACTTTGGTAAAATCTAAAACAAGGGTAAAAAGTTTTCCTACAAAATCAAAGATAGACTGCACAAAAGGGATATAAAGAACACAAATAGCCAATATCACCTGAATAGCAAGTCCAACACCAACTACTTTCCAGGAAACGCCCTTTCGATTAAGACTAAAAACATAGGCAATTGCAATAAGCACAGCCATTCCTAGCACCCCTCTAAAGATACTGACAACAGAAAAGCCATCACTGGCACTGGTATCAACAACTCCATTGGCTAACGCTAATCCGGGAAATGCAAGTAATAAAAATAATAGTACAGGCAGTAATTTTTTGAAATTCATGTATGAGGTAAATTATTAAATAAGCCATTTTGCTTGCGCAAATATATAGATTCACAAGAAAATATCGTTATGAGGCACTTCTTTTTTGTATTTCATCCCGTATTTCCGAAGCTTTTTCATAATCTTCTTTAGTAATGGCCTCTTCTAATAATTTATTTAACTCATCAACAGAAAGGTTTGAATATTTCCCTCCACCCCTTCTTGGAGAACTATCTTCCTGTTCCATTTCAACCTCCTGATCCTTGGTCACATCTAACACAATACCTGCTGTTTGAATAATAGATTCGTAAGTATATATAGGACAATTAAAACGTAGAGACAGTGCAACAGCGTCGGAAGTTCTGGAATCAATGCGTAATTCGTTGCCATCTTTTTGACAAACCAACTCGGCATAAAAAATACCTTCCTCAAGCTTATAAATAATAACCTCCAATATCTCAATTCCAAAGGCTCTGGAAAAATTCAAAAACAGATCATGAGTTAATGGTCGCGGAGGTTCGAGTCCTTCGAGTTTAATCGCGATAGATTGCGCTTCTACTCCACCAATAATAATTGGAATTCTTCTTTCTCCATCTTCCTCTGCTAACACCAATGCGTATGCTCCTGATTGGGTTTGACTATAAGACAAGCCTAATATATTAAGTTTAATTTTCTTTTTGCTCATATGAAAACTTCGATATTGCGAAGACAATAGTATACATTATTAAAAACAAATATAACAAATTGTTTTTAACAAAACCGGCAAAAAAAAGCCTTTAATAAAATGAATCAGCCATAAGCCCTCATCAAATGAAAGAAAAAAACGTCTCAATACACTAAATTTTCGCAAGGTATTTGTATTGAATTCCACATAATTACCATATATTTTTTGTGAAGAAAAATTATTTTTATACTTTTGCACTCCAATAGTTCCTGCGAGGCAAGGTAAAGTGGCTGATAATGAGAGAACAGGCCCGCCTCCCGGATATAATTTTAAAATAATTGTGATGTACGCGATTGTAGATATTGCAGGACAACAGTTCAAGGTAGAAAAAGACAGTAAAATTTATGTACACCGTCTTGCTCAAGAAGAAGGAGCCGCTGTTGAGTTTGATAAAGTAATGCTAATTGACAACGAAGGCTCTGTGCAAGTAGGAGTTCCTGTTGTAGAAGGCGCTAAAGTTACCGCTAAGGTACTTTCTCATGTTAAAGGTGATAAAGTAATTGTTTTCAAGAAGAAAAGAAGAAAAGGTTACAAAAAGAAAAATGGTCACCGTCAACAATTTTCTCAAATTCAAATTGAAGACATTTTAGTTGGATAATTAAAAAAATTAGAATAAGATGGCACATAAAAAAGGAGTCGGTAGTTCGAAAAACGGTAGAGAGTCCGAAAGTAAACGATTAGGCGTTAAAATTTTTGGTGGGCAGGCTGCAAAAGCTGGTAACATCATCATTCGTCAGCGAGGCACACAACACCATCCTGGTGAAAATGTTGGAATGGGTAAAGACCATACATTATTTGCATTGGTTGATGGCACTGTAACTTTCCGTAAGAAAAGAAATGACAGATCTTATGTATCAGTAGAACCTTTTGCTGCTGAATAAAAAGATTTAAAAAGATTTTAAGAGTCTCCTGTTTTTGTTACTTTCGTAACATAACTCAGGAGATTTTTTTTATCCATATATCAACAAAAAAAAGAACACAGATATAATGCTTACGCTCAAATTTATACAGGAAAATAAAGACGAACTCATTAAGCGACTTAAAGTAAAGCGCTTTGATGCTACTCAAGTGGTCGAAAACATCATTGATCTGGACAACAAACGAAAGGCAACACAGAGTGCTGCCGATCAGAAACAAGCTGAGATGAACAACCTTTCCAAAGAAATTGGAATGTTGTTTAAGCAGGGTAAAGCACAGGAAGCTAATGAGGCTAAAACCAAAACTGCCGAGCTCAAAGAAACCATTAAGGAGTTGAACACTCAGCTTAATGAGATCACAAGCCAACTAAATAGCGAAGTTGTTAAATTACCAAACACCCCCCACTCTTCTGTTCCTGAAGGCAATAGTGATGAAGACAACCAGGTCGAGAAACTTTGCGATGAGAATATCCCACACCTGAACGCAAATAAATTACCTCACTGGGAATTAATTGAGAAATACGACATCATTGATTTTAAATTAGGAACTAAAATAACCGGAGCAGGATTCCCTGTTTATAAAGGAAAAGGTGCGCGATTGCAACGTGCTTTGATCAGTTTCTTTTTAGATGAAGGCGAAAAGGCTGGATATAATGAAGTTCTGCCTCCTATTGTTGTGAATGAAGATTCTGGTTTTGGAACAGGTCAGCTACCTGATAAAGAAGGCATGATGTACCATGCTACTGCCGACAATCTGTATTTGATTCCAACGGCCGAAGTACCTGTTACCAATATGTATCGCGACGAGGTCATTAAAGAAGAAGATCTACCGTTAAAAAACATGGCCTATACACCTTGTTTCCGACGCGAAGCAGGTTCCTGGGGAGCAGACGTACGCGGCCTGAACAGACTACACCAGTTTGACAAAGTAGAGATTGTTCAGATAGCACACCCAGAAAAATCTTATGAGGCACTAAAAGGCATGGTTGCTCATGTTGAGAGTCTGGTAAAAAAATTAGGTCTCCCATACCGTATACTAAGACTTTGTGGTGGAGATATTAGTTTTACTTCAGCACTTACCTTTGACTTTGAGGTATATTCTGCCGCACAAGAAAGGTGGCTGGAAGTAAGCTCTGTTTCTAACTTCGAGAGTTATCAGGCCAATAGGTTAAAATGTCGTTACAAAGGTAAAGACATGAAAAAACCTGAACTGGCGCATACTTTAAATGGTAGTGCCCTGGCTTTACCACGAATTGTAGCTGCTATTTTAGAAAACAATCAGACCGCAGAAGGAATTAAGATACCTGAGGTATTGGTTCCGTATTGTGGTTTTGACATGATAAAATAATCAAAAGAACCTTTTACATATCAAACCCTGCGCCAACAGCAGGGTTTCTTTTTAATAACATCACATACTCAAATATAACATCCATGTTTATATTTAACACTACTTTTGTTGTTACATCACCTAAATTTTCATCCTGGGAACAGTGGCTAAAAAACACCTATACCCCCTTGATTAAAAGCATTGTTCCTGCGAGTCAGATCCAAGCCTTTGAAGTAATGACAGTAGAAAAAACCGACGAAAGAACCATCTCCGTTCAATGTAAAATAGTTACTCCTTCCGATTTAGAGACGGTAAACCAACACTCTTCCAAGGTATTTTCTCAAATGCGTTCGGAATTTGGACAGGATGCACTTTTTTTTAGCTCTATTTTAAGAGAATTATAATTTACAATTTGGTTAAAGACAGAATCATATTAGGCATCGATCCAGGAACAACAGTTATGGGTTATGGTATTTTAAAGATTACCAACAATAAACCTGTGCTGCTTTCAATGGGAGTTCTTGAGCTACAAAAATATAAAGACCACTATATTAAACTAAAAAAAATATTTGAGACAGTAGTTCGCCTATGCGATCATTACTATCCTGATGAACTGGCTATTGAAGCTCCTTTTTTTGGTAAGAACGTACAATCCATGTTAAAACTTGGCCGTGCACAGGGGGTTGCTATGGCTGCCGCTTTATCGCGTGATTTACCTGTTTTTGAGTATGCTCCCTTAAAAATAAAGATGGCCATAACAGGCAATGGCGCATCCAGCAAAGAGCAAGTAGCCAGCTTTTTATCGCGCTATTTAAAAATTGAAACGGAACCAAAATATCTGGATGCCACGGATGGAGTAGCAGCTGCGCTATGCCATTTCTTTCAAAACCAACAAATAAACAAGGAAAAAACAGTAAAAAGCTGGAAAGAATTTATTCACAAAAATCCCAGCAGAATAAAAAAATAGTTCTCTTTATTACCTGACAACACCTCAACCAGGGTTACATATTGAGCACCAGGAAGTAATAACGGTATTTTTATTAAAGAAAGAAAAAAGGAGCTTAAAGCTCCTTTCTGATTTTTTCGGCAATGGAAGAAAACTCTTCGGGTGTGAATTTTAACTTTGGATTAGAGAAGTTTATATCTCCTTCACTTTGAAGAGGTATTAAGTGAATATGAGCATGTGGCACTTCCAGTCCAAGCACAGCTACACCAACCCGTTTTGAAGGAATAGCCTTATCTAAGGCTACTGCAATTTTCTTTGCAAAGACCATCATGCCAGCCAACACCTCATCATCAATATCGAACAGATAATCTACTTCTACCTTAGGGATAACAAGGGTATGTCCTTCTTGTAAAGGATTAATATCTAAAAACGCGAAATACTTTTCGTCTTCAGCGATTTTATAACAAGGAATCTCTCCTTTTACGATTTTCGAAAAAATGCTAGCCATAATCGAAACAGATTAAATCGATATTTCAATAATTTCAAATGTCATCACCCCCGATGGCACTTTTATTTCTGCCTGATCCCCCACTTGTTTACCTAGCAAACCTTTAGCAATAGGGGTATCAATAGATAATTTCATTTCCTTTAAATTGGCTTCACTTTCAGGAACCAAAGTATAGGTCATGATAGCATTGTTTTTAAGGTTCTTAATCTTCACCTTATTCAACAACTGAACCTTTGATGTATCAATTTTAGACTCATCAAGAATTCTTGAGTTTGCCAATATATTTTTCAACTTGGAAATTTTCATTTCCAACAATCCTTGCGCTTCTTTAGCTGCATCGTATTCGGCATTCTCCGATAAGTCTCCCTTATCGCGAGCTTCGGCAATTTGAGCCGATATACTTGGTCTTTCTACCGATTCCAACTGATAAAGTTCTGCCTTTAATTTCTTCAAACCCTCTTCGGTAAGATAACTTACGTTTGACATCTTTCTTCCTCCTTAAATTACTATATAAAAAAATAAAGAATCCCGG
>JBFHEL010000096.1:0-11402 GCA_041584155.1 Saccharicrinis sp. | reverse complement strand
TATTATATGTCGAAGGGCCATTGGCAAATCTATAATTGGAAAGGCGAAGAGGAAGATAACTCTGGCGATTCAGAAACACTAAGCATAGATATGGTTCCTGAAATTGTTTTAAAAACTGCATTAAAAGCTTCGTCTCTTATTGGAGATGGCTTGTATGGTGTTGATTTAAAGTTGATTGATGGAAAAGTGTATGTGGTTGAAGTAAACGATAATCCAAATATTGATGCAGAGATTGAAGACTTGGTTTTAAAGGATAAATTATATGATATTATCATCGATTCTTTTATCAATAGAATTGAGATAGCTAAAAATATTCAAAAGATTAATATTAGATAATTTAGCCAAATTATAGTTAGATCCTTCCTATGGAATGCTAAAAAGTGTTCCATAGGAAGGAAGAAAAATAGAGGGCTTTACAATGAAGTTGGCAGTAATAAAAATATATACCAGCATAAAATGAAAAAATTTAAAATAATAGTGACATTTATATTGTTGGTGTCCTTATTAATAGGCTTTATATCAAGTGCACTTTTTATTCCATTTACCCCATTATTATTTGCCATTTATTTCATAGGATCATTTATATATGGTGTTGTAAGTTCAATTAGCGAGATAGTTAGGCTTAAGAAAATCAATGTTAATATTTTACTAAAGATATGTATTGTAATTTTATCGCTCTTGTTTTATAAAATTCACATACTAAAAGAGTATAATGTTTTATTGACCATAATAATCTGTTCAAGCTATTTAATTGTTCTATTGTTCTATCTGTTAAAAAAGAATTTTTCTGACTTAAAATTAAACTTATTTGCAAGCGCATTTATCGCATTGAGTTTATTATTTATTGGTTTTAAAACTTCTGGTTTTGTAAGAGATATAATTCCATTTGTATGGTATGACAAAATTGAACGTTTGGGTTTTGTGGAAGAACCTTTTACCATAGAATTTAAAAATCCGGAAGCTTTAGAAATGTGGAATAGGGGTAGAATTATTCATGAAAAATTAAAATATAATAGTGCAATCGATATTTTCAATAAAGCACTACAATTAGAGCCCGATAATGCGCTTATATTATATAGTTTAGCTCAATGTTATGCAAGCCAGGGGGAGCTGGAATCAGCTATTCGGCTTTTAGATCAGGCCATAATTAGTAATGATGATATTATTAATTTTTATTTTAATAGAGGACTTTATTATTATAAATTATCTAACAATAAAGAAGCTATAAAAGATTATAAAAGAGCATTGAGCATTGATTCAACCAATTGCTATGTTTACTATAATTTATCTCTAGCTTATTATTTTTCAAATAATTACAACGCTGCATGTCAAACACTGGAAAAAGCAGAGCATTTAGGATTCAGGTCTTCTACTTTTTTGGAGAAGGAAATTAAATCAAAATGTGAATAATGAAAGTTGTATGGTTCAATGGCGGCGATTCTCGAATGTAATATCACTCCATGTGGACAGCAATTCTCACTGAAAATTTACCAAGAAATCATAGCTAAACTTGTTAATTAAAGAATTTAGAAATTATTTCATATATACTTTGATTTAGCACTTGGTATTATAGGCGAAGTATTAAAGAGCAGAGTTAAGTATATGGTTGAAATAAAAAGTAACAAAGCCTAAATAACAGGGATAAAGCATAAGTGTCAGTGGGCATTTGGTGGTTTAGTAGGTAATTTAAAGGATGGTGAATTGCAAAGAATTCGCCATCCTGAATGTGATTATTTAAAATACCTGTTTCGAGTATAATTGCATTCACCGGTTAATTACCGCAGATATTTATTATTGTTTTGATATTTTATTAATCTCTATATCTTTTTGTTAGCTCATCGTAAGCATCTATTCTGCGATCCCGAAAAAAAGGCCATATTCTTCGTACGTTTTCGCTTCTTGCCCTATCTATTTCAATCACCTGATGTACTTCATCCTTTTGATTGGCCTGCCATATTATTTCACCCTGAGGACCTGCTACAAAACTGGTTCCCCAGAATTCAATGCCTTGGGTAACACCAGTCCAGTCTGCTTCATAACCTACTCTGTTTACCGAAATAACAGGTATCCCATTGGCAACGGCATGTGCACGTTGAGCTATAGTCCAAGCATCACGTTGACGCGATTTTTCAGCCTCACTATCAGTGCTCTCATAACCGATGGCTGTTGGATAAATGAGCATTTCCGCACCGGCCAAAGCCATTAACCTGGCAGCTTCGGGATACCATTGATCCCAGCATATTAATACACCTAATTTACCTATTGAGGTTTGTATGGGGTTAAAGCCTAAATCGCCAGGTGTAAAATAAAATTTTTCGTAATAGGCAGGATCATCAGGAATATGCATTTTTCGATATCTGCCGGCCTCACTGCCATCTTTATCAAAAACAACAGCAGTATTATGATATAGCCCTGGTGCTCTTTTTTCAAAAAGTGAAGTAACCAAAACAATATTCAGCTCTTTAGATATCGATGAAAATTGGTCGTACGCAGGACCGGGAATTGTCTCCGCCAAATCAAACATCGAGACTTCTTCGGCCTGACAGAAATAAATGCCACAGTGTAGTTCCTGCAGGATAATTAATTGCGCACCTTCACTGGCACATTTTCTAATTTCACTAATGCTTTTATCAATGTTCGCTTGCTTATCTCTTGAACAGGTTTGTTGAACTATTCCAACGTTTAATTTATTCATATATTTTGGTATTGCAGTGGTTGCTTAAATTTTTAATATAACTTCTTTGGGGTATTGCATACTAATACAATGTAAGGATCCGTGTTGTTCAATTAACGGTCGGCAATTGATGCCTGTCACCTGTCTATCTGGAAATAATTCAGCAAATAGGCTTAAAGCTATTTTATCCTGTGGTACATTATAGGTGGGAACTAAAACGCCCCCGTTAACCAATAAAAAATTGGCATAGGTAGCAGGTAATCGGTCCCCATCAGCGTCAAAGCAGGCATCCGGCCACGGCAATGCAACTAAACGATAGGGTTGTCCATGCGCATTGGTAAATGTACGCAATTGGGCTTCCATTCGTTGTAATTCTTCATAGTGTTCATCCTTAACATCATCACATTTTACATAGGCTATACAATCTCTTGAACAAAACCGGGCCAGTGTATCAATGTGAGAGTCGGTATCATCACCAGCCAAATAACCATGATCTAACCAAAGTACCTTTTTTAGTCCCAAGACTGTACTTAAATAATCAGTAATCTGTTGCCTGGATAGGGACGGATTACGGAATTGGGATAACAAACACTCTGAAGTGGTGAGCATTGTTCCCTGTCCATCCGATTCAATACCGCCACCTTCAAGAATAAAATCTAAACTTTCTATATGCAAGGATTGAAATACCGTTTGTGCTAGATGAAGGGTAATCTGATTATCTAATTTCGCTTCAAATTTTTGCCCCCAGCCATTAAAAATAAAATCCAACAATATGGGTTTACCATCACGTATAATGGTAATGGCTCCGTGATCACGAGCCCAGGTATCATTCGATGGAGCTTCAATAAAATAGATCGGGTGTTTGATGTTTTTTTTGAAATAGGCTGCTACTTCATTTTCAGAGGAGCAAACAACCAGTACAGGTTCAAATTGAGCAGTAGTTTCAATAATTTCAACAAAACAATCCGCTACTTCATCAAACATATATGCCCAGTCGCTATTGCGATGCGGAAAAGTAAACTGAACAAAGCTCTGAGTCTCCCACTCTGCAGGTAGCCGTGTTCCATTTTGATGTATCTGATCGTTCATATTCAGGTGATGTTAAACAGGCAGCAAAGTTAGAATTTTTGATGATATTGAAATAATAAATTTTAGCGCTTATATACAGTAAAAAATCCTATAAATTATTGATTAAAATCTCAAGTGAATCTCATGTATTACATCACATAGTGGGTAATAATTTGTCATAAATCGTATAATTCTCTTCATCAAAACAAACAAACAGAACTTCTTCAATACCAGGAAAGAGATTTTCTTTCACCGTTTTAATGGCTATTTCAGCCGCCTCAGCTTTGGGGTAGCCATAAACACCAGTTGATATATTAGGAAAAGCAATAGTATGGCAATGGTTCTCAGAGGCTATCTTAAGAGAATTGATATAGCAATTTTTTAGCAATTTGCCTTCATGATGATGCCCATCGTTATAAACAGGACCAACCGTATGAATTACAAATTTTGAGGGCAGCTTACCCGCAGTGGTAATTACGGCTTCTCCGGTAGGGCAGCCTCCCTGGCGTTGATTGATGAGAATACACTCTTCTAAAATAGAGTTGCCTCCGGCACGGTGAATGGCCCCGTCTACACCACCTCCACCTAACAAGCTGTTTTTAGCCGCATTAACAATACAATCGGTGTGTATTTTTGTAATGTCGCCTTTAATTAACTGTATTTTCATGGGTTATTTTTTTAAAACCTTATTAATCAGAACAAATTATAACCATCCTCCCGCGCAGAAGGACAGGTTGTGTGAGAACATTGTTTTTATGGCTCATTTTATATGATAGAATTTTCGTGTAACCATATAGTTTAGTTTAAATTGTACTATTAAAAGCGGTATTTTTTAAAGTTTTTAATATCCAGTACTTATGATTGAGGTAATTGGTAATATAACTCCGCTCCAGGACCTAAAGGTATGCCAAAAATTAACCACGCAATCAGTAATAAGATCCAAACCAGTAAAAAAGCAAAGGTATAGGGCAGCATGGTGGCAATAACGGTACCAATACCTGCTGAGGGCTTATATTGTTGTACAAAGGCTATAATCAGGGCGTAAAAGCTCATCATAGGTGAGATAACATTGGTTACACTGTCACCTATGCGGTATACTACCTGAGAGAGTTCTGGAGAGTAGCCCATAATCATAAACATCGGAATAAAAATAGGAGCCAGGATGGCCCATTTGGCCGAGGCACTTCCCATGAGCATATTAATAGCAGCCGAAAGCAGTACAAAGAGAATCATCAAAGGTATAAGCCCAATATTCATTGACATAAGTAGGCTGGCGCCTTTTACAGCCATGATGATTCCCAGGTTGCTCCATTTAAAATAAGCAACAAACTGAGCAGCAAAAAATACCAGCACCAGGTAGGAGGCCAGTGTTTTCATCGACTTTGACATTCCATTGATTACATCAGCATTATTTTTAAAAGCTTTGGTGGTGTAACCATACACTAGCCCCATAGAACCTGCGGTTATAAATAACATAGCAACAACGCCTTTTATTAAAGGGGAGTTTAAAATACCACCGTCGGGAGCGCGTAAAAAGCCATTTTGAGGTAGAAGGCCAATAAGGGCAATAAGGGTGATCAACAGGAATACAAGAGAGGCATAGAATAAACCTTTCTTTTCATGGGGGCTTAACTTCTCAAATTTATCCTCTTGTTGGAGGTTGGGATTTTCATATTTTCCAAGGCGGGGTTCCACTACTTTTTCGGTGATAAAGGTTCCTGTTATCGAGATCACAAAGGTGGAAGCTACCATAAAATAATAGTTAGCCGTAGGGTTAACCAGGTATTGTGGATCAAGAATATGAGCTGCTTCCTCAGATAATCCAGCCAGCAAGGGATCAACAGTTCCTAAAAAGAGGTTCGCACTAAAGCCTCCGGATACTCCGGCAAAGGCAGCAGCCATTCCTGCTATGGGATGTCTGCCTACAGCCATAAAAATAACCCCGGCTAAAGGGATAAGGAGTACATATCCTACATCTGATGCCAGATTAGATAGAATACCGGTAAATACAAGAATAAAAGTGAGTAATTGGGGTTTGGCATTCAAAACCAATAGCTTTATCACAGCATGAACCAATCCGCTTTGTTCTGCTACTCCAATGCCTAACATGGCTACCAATACGATGCCCAACGGAGCAAAACCAGTAAAGTTATCAACCATCTCAAGGAGTATACGATGAATACCATCGTGAGAGAGTAGGTTGACAGGATAAACCATTTCTTTGGTTCCGGGATGTACAGCCTGCCAGTGAAGAATACTTCCCAGTGCCGATAGAATTATGGCAGCAAGAGCAAATAATGCAAATAAAGTAGCCGGATGGGGTAAGGCATTTCCAGCTTTCTCGGTCCAGTTGAGCAGTCCCTGAAATGAAAATATTTTTTTATGCCTTCTAGTCATATTTAGGTCAGTTTTGTAGAAATTTCCGACTTAAGATAAGACAATTTATAAGAAGTTTCACCTATAAAGTGAAACTTCTATATTACTCTAATCTATTTTGGGACACCTAGTTTCTTCAAAATATCCGTCATTAAACACCATTTGGTGATGGATGATTGTAGTAGGTTTAGTCCAACAAAACCAGTAAAATACAACCAGTTTATATGAACTGTTACGGCTAAAATGATACTCACCAAAATAAATGTTCCGGCAACACCTCTTACTATTCTTTCTTGCATGATTTATTTTTTTATGGTTTTATATACTTTTTATACTTAAAAAGTTATCGGTTTTCAATCATATTTTTTAGTGCATTAAATATGATGCCAATCATAAAGCTTTAAGGCAAAACCGATAATTTAATCAGATTTATACTGTTTGTTCAACATTTAGTACATAGGCTTTAATATTACAATTGGGCATATCTGTTTTGCATATATTCAGGTTGTTCATAATATTTTTAGCCTGATCATCATCAACAAGAGTGAAAAAGGCAATATGCTCTAAGGGCACATTCCCTCCTGAAAACCAGTTATTCACACGATGTGATTTGGTGTGGTTTTTATCAATGCCTCGTACTTCAAATTCATTGTAAAAGGCAATATCCTGTTCACTGAAAAACTGTTGTAATTTCTCACGATATTCAGCAACAGTAGTAGCTATTAACATTTTCATATTTAATATGGTTATTGTTGTTAATTATTATAATACATATGCGTAAGGGTTGGCAATACCAGCCCTTACATTGTGTGAGTATTTATTCCTTAGCGTCAGTATCCTGTATGTGTTCTTCAGGGCTTGAACTTACTTTGGCTTTTTTAACTACTTCATTAGTATCCTTTTTGCGTTCTACCATATAATAAATTAAAGGTACAATTAATAAGGTTAGGAAAGTAGAAGCAATGGTTCCTCCCATTAAAGAGATGGCTAAACCTTGAAAGATCGGGTCGAACAGGATCACAACGGCTCCAATGGCTACAGTACCTGCGGTTAACAAGATTGGGGTGGTACGTACAGCTCCTGCTTCAATCACAGCCTCTTTTAAAGGGATACCCTCTGCGAGCCTTATGTTTACAAAGTCAATGAGCAGTATGGAGTTCCGGACCATAATACCCGCCAGTGCAATCATTCCAATCATTGAAGTTGCTGTAAAGAAGGCATTTAAGAGCCAGTGGCCAATGACAATACCAACCAGTGATAATGGAATAGCAACCATCATTACAAATGGTACTTTCAGGTTTTGGAACCAGCCCACAATAAGCATATAAATGATAAGTAAAACAATGGCAAAAGCAGTTCCTAAATCACGAAATACCTCGTAGGTAATTTGCCATTCACCATCCCATTTTACGCCAAAATTATTTTCTAAAAATGGTTGACCATTATAAAATTCCTCAAGGCTGTATCCTTCAGGTAGTTCAATCTCATTTAGGCGATCTGAAATATCCAGGATGGCATAAACCGGGCTTTCCAGTTCACCAGCCACATCGGCAGTAACATAAACCACCTCTTTCTGATTTTTTCGGTAGATACTTTTTTCTTTAATCTTTTTACTGATGTTTACCATATCGCCCACAGCTACCATATTACCATAGGATGACATCAGGTTGATCTTTTTTAAATCATCGATACTGGTACGGTTTTTCTGATCCAAGCGTAAGGTAATACCTACCTGGTTATGATCGTTTTCGGCATACAGGTTACTTACTCTGGCACCACGTAGGTTCATATTTAAAGCCTGAACAATTTGTTGGGTGCTAACACCTGCTAAAATAGCTTTTTCCTTATCTACATCAAAGGTATATTCTTCCTGATCATCTTCCATCATCCAGTCAATATCCACTACACTTTCAGTCGATTCAAATAACTTTTTTATTTGTCGGGCTACATCTTTCTGCGCCTCATAATCAGGACCATATATTTCGGCTACCATGGTCGACATCACAGGAGGACCCGGTGGCACTTCAACCACCTTTACGTTGGCATTGAATTTGGCTCCAATTTTCTGAAGGGGTTCCCTAAGTTCCTTGGCAATACCATGACTCTGTATATCTCTTTCTTTTTTAGAAACCAGATTAACCTGTATATCCGCTACATTTGATCCTCTTCGCATATCGTAATGACGCACCAGTCCGTTGAAATTGATAGGAGCTGAGGCACCTACATAGCTTTGGTAATTGGTAACCATTTCATTGTTTCGCAGGTAAGCTGCTAATTCTTTGGTCACATTTGCTGTTTGTTCCAATGGGGTGCCTTCGGGCATATCGATGACCACCTGGAATTCATTTTTATTGTCAAAAGGTAAAATTTTTACCGTAACCACTTTAAATAAAAACAAACTGGCTGAGGCAAATAACAGCACCGTAACACCAATGATAAATACCCAGCGCTTCTTTTTATTTTCAATCATTGGGCGCATGGTTTTATTGTAAATTTTGTAGATGATCGTTTTTTCTAAAGAATAATCCTTTTCATCTTCATCTTTGTCATCATATTTTAGTAAACGATAAGCCAGCCATGGGGTAATCATTAAGGCTACCAGCAATGAAAATATCATGGCAATAGAAGCACCAATAGGCATGGGGCTCATATAAGGTCCCATCATACCTGAAACGAAAACCATGGGTAAAACAGCCGCAATAACAGTAAAAGTAGCCAGAATAGTTGGATTACCTACCTCATCAATAGAACGAAGTGCAGCCTGAAAAAACGGTAACTGCTTCATGCGAAAATGCCGGTGCATATTTTCGGCAATAATAATGGAGTCGTCAACCACAATTCCGGTTACAAATACCAGGGCAAACAAGGTTATACGGTTGAGGGTATAATCTAAAAAATAATAACTGAACATAGTTAAAGCAAAGGTGATGGGCACAGAAAGAAATACCACTAAGCCACCTCGCCAACCCATGGCAAGCATTACTACGATAGTAACAGCCACTATGGCACCGAATAAATGCATTAGTAATTCTGATACTTTTTCAGAAGCCGTTTCTCCATAATTACGGGTGACCTCAACATGAATATCAGAAGGAATCAATTCACCTTGCAAAACTTCAATTTTATTTTCAATTAGTTCAGCCAAACGCATGGCATCTGCACCTTTTCTCTTGGCAACAGAAATTGTTACGGCCGAATATTCACCAGGGTATTTTTCTTTTTCAATACTGGCCTTTCCGTATCCAAAAGCCACATAACTAACCGGTAACTCAGGACCATCTTTAATGCTTGCTATCTGGTGAAGATAAACAGGCGTATTTTGATGCACCCCAATTACCAGATTTGAAACTTCTTCAGCCGATTCCAGAAATTTACCTGTTGTGACTAAATACTCATTATTGTTTTGGTTAAAAGAGCCGGATGAAAATTGCTGGTTAGATGCCTGTATTTGTTGGGAAACCATCAATGGATCTATATGAAGAGCCGTCATCTTATCCCTGTCTAGCACCACCTGAATCTCGCGGTTTCTACCACCAATAATGCGTGTTTCTGATATATCATTTATCTTTTCTATTTCAGATTTTAGTTCTTGAGCAACTCTTTTGAGTTGATAATCAGAGTAGTTTTCGCTCCAGAGAGTTAATCCCATTGCCGGAACATCATCAATAGATCGTGTTTTAACCAATGGCATGGTGATACCCTGAGGCATCTGATCCATATTTTTCATAATCTCATTGTATAGTTTCACCAGGCTTCGTTCAATATCTTCGCCTACATAAAACTGAACAATTAACATTGCCATTTCTGGCATTGACTGGGAATGTACATATTCAACTCCTTTGATATTGGATATAATTTTTTCCAAAGGTTTTACAATACGCGATTCCACTTCCTTAGGACTCGCCCCCGGATATTGAATCATAATATCGGCTATGGGCACATCAATTTGTGGTTCTTCCTCTCTGGGAGTAAGATAGGAGCTGTAAACCCCTATGATTACGAAGGCTACCATCAATAAAGGTGTGAGCTTCGAGTTTATAAATAATCGGGCCAAAGACCCTGCAAATCCTGTTTTCATTTTATTGAAATTAGCCCCATTGAACTCCTTATTGGAGATCTCTTTTAAGGGGGTGGTTATTTTTTAAAGAGTTTGTTTAGCTTTTGCTGATCTATTGTAGTTTTGGGCCATCAAAACATCGCTTTATTGCTTATTGGATGCACTAATTTGCAAACCATCGTATAATCTTTCCTCAGATTGAATAATTAGTTTGTCGCCCTTTGAAAGACCAGCTAACACTTCAGTTTGGTCATTGTATTTTTTACCCAGCTGTATCCAGCGAAGGAGTGCGGTTCCGCTTTCGCTCACCGTCCAAATGCCTGAAAGCTGACCTTTGTTAATAATCAGGTTATTAGGTATTAATATTTTATCTTCAGTACCTTTTTTAAGTGTGATGTTGGCAAACATACCGCTGCGAATCATGCTTTTTTGAGTATCGGTAGCTTGTAATAAAATACGAGCTTCAAATTGAGCCCCGGAAAGACGACTAGATGGACTGACATGGGAAATAGTACCGGGAATGACTTCATTTGAGTTTTTGAGTTTAACTTCCACAGCATCTTTTTTTGCGATGATATTTATTTCTGTTTCGGGAATACGCATAGTAACCTCAAATTCCCCAGGTGCTTCAATTGCCATTAATGGCATACCCGGATTGGCCATATCGCCCGCATTAATAAATTTGTCGGTAATGATACCATTGTATGGAGCCTGAATATTAGCATAAGCCAGCGTTTCTTTTATTTGCATTCTTGCATTTTCGGCAGCTGTTAATTGAGCTTTGGTCATTTTATACTGGGTACTGATATCATCCAGTTCCTTTTTAGTCGCACTTTTACTTTGGTAAAGAACGGTAATTCGGTTAAAATCGGCCTCCGCATTTGAAAAAGCAGCTTTAGCTGCCAATATATTAGCTTCTACCTGACTTTCCTGCGCTACTAAATCGTTGCTTCGTAATTTAACCAGTAGCTGTCCTTTTGTTACATAATCACCTTCGTTCACCAGCACCTTGTCAACTTGTCCCATTATACGGGTGCTTAAGGTAGATTTTTTCAGCGATGAAACAGTGCCTGAATAATGATAAGCCTTGGAGGTACTCTCAAAGGATACCTCTTGTGTTTGAACGGATACTCCCTTACTGTTGCCTTCTTCTGCTGCTTTATGCTTACAAGCCTGAAGAACAATTCCTGATGCTATTACAAGCATGAATAATTTTTGGAATTTCAT
>JBFHEL010000095.1:0-11476 GCA_041584155.1 Saccharicrinis sp. | reverse complement strand
TTATCTGTGGGTTGGGGTGCCTGCCCATTTAATGCAACTAATACAGTAAAACAAAATGCCGATTTAATACTACACAAAGCTGGTGGTGAAGGTGCGGTAAGAGAGTTTATAGAATTTTTGATTAATTACAACAACAGAATTTGAATGTTATGAAAGAGGCCAGGGTAATTGCTGAAATAGGATGTAATCATAAAGGTGATATGAATATTGCCAAAGAATTAATTCAAATGGCAAAGATATTCTGTAAAGCAGATATCGTTAAATTTCAAAAAAGAACAAATAGGGATCTTTTGACAGAAGAACAATATAATGCTCCCCACCCGAATCCTATGCATTCCTATGGTGATACATATGGTGAGCATCGCGAATTTCTTGAGTTTACTGTAGAGCAACATCGCGAACTTCGCGATTATTGTGAGCAAATTGGTATAGAATATTCCACATCGGTATGGGATTTAAATTCAGCCAAAGAAATCGCTTCGTTAAAACCAAAACTTATTAAGATACCATCTGCCTGTAATAATAATTTTGAAATGTTGGAATGGCTTGCCCTGAATTATGAAGGTGAAATTCATGTTTCAACAGGTATGACCACTAAGCAAGAGATAGAAGATATTATTCAATTTTTTGCCAGGTTTAATAGAAATAAGGATTTGGTTATTTATAGTTGTACTTCCGGATATCCTGTTCCGTTTGAAGATATCAGCTTGTTGGAAATAGTTACGCTAAAGGAAAAATATGGTCATTTAGTGAAAGAGATTGGTTTCTCAGGTCATCATTTAGGCATAGCCGCTGATATTGCTGCTTATACTTTGGGGGCTACTTATATAGAGCGTCACTATACCCTCGATAGAACTTGGAAGGGAACTGATCATTCTGCTTCTCTAGAACCCGATGGATTGCGTCGCTTGTGTCGCGATTTAAAGGCGGTGAATAAAGCTTTGACCTATAAGAAACAAGATATCTTGGATATTGAAAAGGTTCAAAGAGAGAAATTAAAATACAGAAAGTAACAGAGTTATGGTACAATTGGTGAGTATTCAGTACTTACCTTTTTTTCTTTAATAAAATTAAGAGATTTAGCTGTTGAAGAATATTTTTTATATCCATCGTTTTCCTTTTAATAAAGAAGCTTTTATAAGGGATGAGTTTGAATATTTTATTAGTAAAGGTTATTGTGTAAAATATTTAGATATATCTAAACCCTTTAAAAAGAAGGATGTAAACACACCTTGTCCTGAGGAATTGAAGCAACATGTTATTTTTTTTGATACCAAAAAAGAGTTCAGTAAATTTCTCTCAGGTCATAAAAAAGATACCATTATCGTAAGCGATGTGGGCTATTTAAGCAATAGTGCCTGGATGTTTTTAGAAATTTTTAAAAATAAGATTCCTTATATCCTGTTTGAAAACGCTGTTTTGCCCCGAATAAAGGTCAAAACAGCTGGACATCAGGTAAAGGTTGGATTTTTAAAGTTTTTAAAGCGTTTGAATTATCAAAAAATCTATCAAAAGCCTGTTGAGCTGTTTTATTACTATTATGCTTTGGCCATCCGTCAACATGCAGAAATGATTATAACAGCCAAACATAAATTATCGTCCGGAAAAAAAATATTACTTGGACCAAATACAGATCTGCGTTTTTCAGTTTCTCTTGATTATATACGCGCTAAAAATATTGATAATGAAGATATAGTTGGTGAACCTTACGCTGTGTTTGTTGATCAGTATTTTATTCATCATCCGGATTTTAAAACCAATCATATTGTCCATTTTTTTACAGCTCAGGAATATTATGGTGAATTGAACAGATTTTTATCTGATTTTAGTTCTAAAACCGGATTAAAAGTGGTTATTGCTGCTCATCCGCGGAGGATAAATGAAGAAAATAACGATTTTAACCCTGATTTTGAGCTTTATTACAATAAAACAGCTCAACTGGTTAAGCATGCCCAAATAGCCTTAATACACTTTTCTACGGCCATTAATTTCTCAGTCATTTTTAATAAACCATTTTTATTATTGAACTCCAATTATTTTAAAAATAGTAGTGTTGGCGAAGAAATTAAAATGTTTTCTGATTATTTTCAATCAAATGCCATTAATATGACTGATTTTTTAAAAGAAAATAAGGATATTAATGCGCAGTATTTTGATGTTGACGAGAGTAAATATCAAGAGTTTATTGATTTGTATATTAAGCATCCAAAGGCTAATGATGAAACTTTTATTGCGCAGCTCGAAAGTAAAATTAATTAGAAGGCCTGGCATTGTGTTTTTTGTTCCAACAATTCAATGCTAACTCCATTTTAACAATCAAATAAATACCATGTTTTTTTGCATTGCTGCTTCTTGTTAGATGTATACTGAGACGAATGATCCTGTTTCAGACCAAGCTTATTTTAAACTGATGTCATTAGTAATAGGAAGTAAACCTTTAATGATACAATTTTCCACTTTATTTTTACAACAGCATTGACTTATTATTGCCTTATGTTTGTAAAGTAAAAGCATTAGTATTTACTAAAAAAGTTCAATTACTGGCTGGCTTGTCCTCAAAAAGGTCATTACGATCATTGTTTTTACTGGCATATTTTGAAAAAGCCTGTAAAAATTATTGTGGACTAGATAAGCTACCTAATGAAATAATAGAATGGTTAATATCAGGTACTTGTGCTTTTGTAGTAATACGATATAGCGAAATTATTAATTATGGATACTATGCAAGCAAAAAAGGAAGAAATACTAAAGGTGCACGCATACCGACGTGCTATTAAAGAGTTTAAGGCAGAACAAAAAATTTCTGATGAAGATTTTGAGTTTATTCTTGAGGTGGGCAGACGTTCTCCTAGTTCTTTTGGATGGGAACCCTGGAAATTTCTGGTGGTGCAGAATAAGAATTTACGTGAAAAATTGGCGGTACCCAGCTGGGGAGCTCAAAAACAATTGGCTTCTGCCAGTCACTTTGTGATATTAATGGCGCGTAAAGGAGATGAGATGAAGGTGGGATCGGATTATTTAAAATATAAGTCACAGAAAATAGATAAGTTACCTGCTGATATGCAAGAGATGAAACTGAAGTTCTTTAAAGGTTTTATGGAAAATGAATTTGACTTGACGGATGAACGTAAAATCTTTGATTGGGCGTGTAAGCAGGTTTATCTTCCCTTTGCTAATATGATGACTGCAGCAGCTCAAATTGGGATAGATTCATGCCCTATTGAAGGTTTCGACAGAGTGAAGGTAGAAGAGATATTATCAGAGGCTGGTGTTGTGGATACATCGAAATTAGGTGTTGCTGCTATGGTGGCTTTCGGTTACCGTAAAGAGAATTCCCCTTTTCCTCCTTCTCGCTTTCCTATGGATGAAGTAGTGGAGTGGGTAAAATAATTTTATGTTTATTCATATTCAAGGCCTGATAGTGTAAAAATTATCAGGCTTTTTTAGTATTTATAGATGCAGTATTAAATAGCTAGTGTAGCCATAAGTGACTTTCAAATATTTTACCCACAAATTCTAATTTTCTGGAACATAACTAATTATTATTATTTACGTATGTTTGTAATAATTCGATTATTTTTACTTTTATGCACAACCTTATACTGTGCAACAATAAAATAATTCTATTTTTATTAAAACAATTTTATTGAATGCGTAATCATGTAAGTAAAATATGGCTGTTCCTTGTGTTTATTTCAAATGGCCTTACTGCGCAATCTTATGAAATATTCTTTAGTGCCAATTACCCTCCTTATCAGTTTATTAATGACCAGGGAGAATTAGTTGGTTTTAATGTAGATGTTTTAAATGCCATTCAGGAGCTTTATCATTGTGATATAAATATCAGTAGTGGTAGTTGGGATGAGATCAATTATGCACTGGAAAATGGAGAGGTGGATGCTATTGCTGGTTATCATTACCCGGGAACTCCGGATAATAACTTTCTTTATACACGATCAACGATTAATACCGCACACTGTTTTATCTATAATTCTCTAAATATTAAAAGATTTTCTCTGGAACAATTCCGCTCTTTAAAAGAGCCATTGGTGGGTTTATGGGAAAATGATGTACTGGTTCATTATGTACATTCTATTAATCCATCGGCTAAATTTTTATTTCTGCATGAATATGAAGACTTAATAGATTTGCTGGATAGAAAAGATGTTACTTGTATTTTTGCACAACGTGGTGGATCCAATTATTATATCAAAAAGTATAATAAGGATTATATCCGATTTCTGGATCATAGAATTCTGGAGCGTAATATGGGTTTTAAGGTGGTTAAGGATAAACCGGAATTAGCAGAACTTTTAAATAATGGTTTGGAGGTCCTTTTTGCCAATGGAGAGTATCAGCGTATTTATGAAAAATGGGATACCGAAAATGACTTAAATAACTATAACTGGCAAAATTATTATAAATATATAGTAGCGGGAGGAGTATTTATTATCACCCTTTTTCTGCTTCTTTTAATCATCAACCGAATTTTAAAATCCAAAGTAAAAAGTAAAACCAAGGATCTTCAACAACAACTTAAGTTGAATTCTGAAATGATGGCGGAGCTGGAAAAGCAAAAGTTAATAGCAGAGGAAAGTGACAAGATGAAATCGGTGTTTTTAGCTAATATGAGTCATGAGATCAGAACCCCGATGAATGGAATACTGGGCTTTACCGAGCTATTAAAAATGCAGGATCATTCTCCCGAAGAGCAAGTCCAGTTTATCAATATCATCGAGCAAAGTGGCCAAAGAATGCTTAGTACCATCAATAATATTATCGATGTATCTAAGTTGGAGTCGGGTATTGAGAAGCCAAGTTATAGTCACATCAATATTAAAAGTATCTTAAATCAACTGCAATATTTTTTCACGCCCGAAACAAAGGCAAAAGGTATCGAGCTTATCATAGAGGAAATAAAAGTCAATCATTCATCCTCCTTTTTCTCGGATGAATATAAACTAAATTCCATCCTTACCAATCTGATTAAAAACAGCATTAAGTTCACCCGTAAAGGATTTGTTGCTGTCACTTATCAGATCACTGAGCAGGGGCTGGAATTGATGGTTAAAGACACAGGTATTGGTATTGCTTTGGATAAACAGGCTACTATCTTTGAGCAGTTTGTGCAAGCTGATACATCACTATCGCGAAATTTTGAAGGATCAGGTTTAGGTTTGTCAATCACAAAAGGATATGTATCTCTTTTAGGAGGTACTATAAAGCTAGAATCAGAACCTGAAAAAGGTACGTCTTTCCATGTTTTTATTCCTAATCATGAAGCAAACCGGGCATGATAGGTATTCGGTCTTAGTTTTCTCTTCCCTTTTTTGTGCTCAGAGATTGGTTTTTAAACTATGCATAGTTTAGCTTGCCACTATTCTTGAATTCTTTCACGGTCATCCCGTATACCTTTTTAAATGAACGTGCAAGATGGCTGCTATCTGTAAAATTCATCTGATAAGCTATTTCTTTGAGCGATAGGTCGGTGTGTAATACCTTGGTTTCTACTATCCTTAGTTTGGATTGAATAATATAGGCGGCCAAACTGATATGGGCCTGTTTTTTAAAATATTCTGAGAAATAGGATTTAGAGATGCCGAATTTTTCTGCCAGAAAAGGAATTTTAAGTTTATCGCCGTTAAAAATATTGGTGTTGATAAATCTTACTATTTCACCAAAGCGGTTATCTATTTCATTGGCTTGATCCACATATCTTTTTTCAATGCTTCGGGCCAGTATATTCAGGATAGATGCAACAGAACCTGCAATGATGGTATTGGAATAACTATCTGGAGTTTGATATTCCTGATAGCTGGATTTGATATTGTCAATGATAAAATTACGTTCCCGTTCTGATGGAATAATATCGCCGGGTACCTTATTATAGTTAGCCAGTATATATGCAATCTTATCAAACCATTCGGTATAGTTGGTTAGTCCATTATCCTTTAAAAAGAAATTATCGGTAAAACGTATAAAGTAAAATCTGGAGGTTTCTGTAATTTTAAAAGAATGACAATCTAATGGAGGTAATAAAAAAATATTTCCGCTGTGGTATTCAAACTCATGTTGATTAATACATTGAAACCCGGATCCTTTATCCACATATACAATCTCAAAAAAATTATGCTTGTGTGGCCTCTTCTCCCAGGAGGATAATTCTTCAATATGTATCTCGAATAACTTATTAGCTGATTCAGTAAACATGGTATAAATATTGGTTTTACGATACAAATATACTGTATTTATCACTTTAAAACCTGTTAATAGGATGTTAAGAGGCAAAATAGCATCCTAAAATCCAATATAAATACAATAACTACTGTCGATTCATTTTTGAGCAAGCAGGATATGAATACCATTTTTTCCACTTATAGTACAATAATCCGGATGCGGATATAAGATACCTTTGCTATCCACTAAATAAAGGAACCAACCACAATAGTGGTTTATCAAATTAATTAAACAAATGAAGAAATTAACCATTAGCGATGTAATCAATATTGTTTTGGCAGCCATTGTCATCATACTATTACTGTTAAAATAATATCAAATGGAATTAAACAAAAATGTTGTGTCAAAGGTATATGCCTTCTTTATAATTGTGTTATTACTTGGGGTGCTGGCCATACAAAATGAAAAGGTTTTTGGGCTTGATCTTTTTGCTGATCAAACCGCTCTTAAGCAGCCCGTGATATTTACGCATGCCGATATCTGTAAACTGTTTCCTGAAGCCACACAGAGTCAAGTCCGAAACGATAGCATTATTGTATTTAAAAAAATGGAGAAGATAGGTTGGGCCTATAACACAAGTCCTTTTTCTGATGCTATAGTTGGCTTTGCTTCATCAGTACCATTATTAATAGGTTTTAATAATAAGGATGAGCTGGTAGGCTTTACCTTACTTACCAATTACGAGTCTCCCGATTTTGTTCAGGATATTGAATCTTCAGGATTTATGGAGCAGTGGAATGGTTTGTCTGTTAATGAAGTGGCAAACGCTCAGGTAGATGCTTTTACCGGAGCCACACTTACTTCTAAGGCCATAATCAAAACATTAAAGCACAGTACCGCTAAGTTATCAAACCAGTCGGTTTCTTTATCTGTTTCAACGGATTTAAAGGGAATGATTAAAATAATAGCCGGGTATTTATTGGTGGCTTTGGCTCTTTGGCAGTTTTTATGGCCTAAGGCCGTTAAAAAGCTTCGTACACCTTTTCAGATGGCCTTGGTGCTTATACTAGGTTTCTGGATGGGGACATTTTTATCGTTGTTTTCTTTTCATAGCTGGCTTATTCGTGGTATAGATCTTCCGGCTAAACTCTTTGTCTTTATCATCCTTGTTTTAAGTATTGTTCTTCCCTTGTTTACCGGAAAGGCTTTTTATTGTACTCATTTATGCCCCTTTGGTGCATCGCAGGATTTAGTAGGGAAAATAAGAAAGAAACGTGTGAGTATGCCAATGCATGTAAAACAATTTCTCTCCACGCTTCGTGAAAAGGTATTTGCCACTATCATGTTATTATTATTTGTGGGAGTTAGTTTCGATTTAACCAATATAGAGCCATTTTCTGCCTTCTTGTTTCATTCCGCGGCTGCTCCTGTTGTTTTTTTGGCAGCCTCCTTCCTGATATTATCCATTTTTATTCCCCGGTCGTGGTGTAATTATGTATGTCCGACCGGATATTTATTAGAGACCATTAGAAAACCGTTCAAAAAATAATTAGTCATGAATAAGAGTCATTTATTATCATTATTACTTGCCATTGCATTGTTTGTGAGTGTTTTTAAACTTGCTGAAACAAAGAAGAAAGCGAAAGAACAAGCGAAATCTTCCACCACCCCAAAGGAGGCTATTTTATCTGTTATTCATGATCGAAAGAGTGTACGAAGTTTTACCGATCAGCAAGTGTCTGACGAAGATTTAATCACCATATTAAAAGCCGGAATGGCTGCACCCAGTGGTTTTGATGCCCGACCCTGGCAATTCATTGTTATCAAGGAAAAAAATACCATGAAGGAACTCCGAAAAGAACTCAAGTATGCCCGGGGATTGGATGGGTCAACAGCTGCTATTGTTATTTGCGGCGATATGAGTAAAGTGAGAGAGGAAGCCCCTGAATTCTGGATTACAGATACCTCGGCTGCATGCCAAAATATGCTCCTGGCCATTGAAGGAATGGGGCTTGGCGGTGTGTGGAGTACCTTATATCCTGGAGTTGAACGTATGGCTCATGCCCGTAAAGTACTTCACTTGCCGGAACACCTGATGCCTTTGTGTGTTATCCCTATGGGGTATCCCGTAGGTGTTGAACAGCCCAAAGATAAATTTGATGTTCATACTATTCACTGGGAGAAATGGTAATATGAAGAGGATGGATGCATATTTATAGTTAGCTAAGAAGTAAATAAGTTCGTTTAATACCTCGTAAAGTACTATTATAAAAATACTTGAAGTGGAGAGTTATTTTGCTTCTTCTAAGGGGGTGTTCATTTACTGTCTTTAAATAACAAGGAAAGAGTGTATTGTATGTGCGGACAAAGGGAAACTATAAAATAGTGGTAACCGAGTAAACTTTATTAAATGATGAATTTATTGTGGAGTTCTCCCGCATTTCGCGGGACAGGCTATATGACCATTTAAAGAAAATTATAAACACATGAAAAATATTTTAATCACAGGAAGTACCGATGGTATAGGTAAGCTGGTGGCAATAAAACTGTCAGGAGATGGGTATGCTGTTTATGTACATGGGAGAAATACGGAAAAAGTAAAAGCCACAATTGCCGAAGTAAAATTGCTTACCAATAATGCAAATGTAGATGGTTTTGTTGCTGACTTTTCCAATATGGAGGCTGTAAAAAAAATGGCCGATGAAGTGAAGGCAAGGCTTTCGCATATCGATATTCTAATCAATAATGCCGGCGTTTTTACGACATCAGAAATGGTTAATAAAGATGGTTTAGATCTTCGGTTTGTGGTAAATTACCTTGCTCCTTACCTACTGACCCATGAACTTCTTTCTTTGCTTGAAACAGCTACTGATGCCCGCATTATCAATCTGAGTTCTGCTGCTCAATCATCTATTTCTTATGCAGCCATGATGGGAAAAGAGCATGTTTCGGTTAATGCTTCCTATGCCATGAGTAAGCTGGCATTAACCATGTGGAGTTTTCGTTTAGCTTCAACCGTGAAAAATATTGCTGTTATTGCTGTTAACCCGGGCTCATTATTAAATACCAAAATGGCCAATCAAGCATACGGACAACATTGGTCTCCTGCTGAAAAAGGCAGGGATATTCTTTACAATCTGGCTATTGGTGAAGCCCATAAAGGCATTACAGGTAAGTACTTTGATAACGACGGTGGCAATTATGCCCATGCTCATCCCGATGCCTATAACAAAGAGGCCATCGATAAGTTAATGGATTTTACTGACAAATTGTTGTAACAAAAAGACAGGATTGATAAGTAGGATATTTTAAATGTGATCAGCTGTAATTCTGCTTATCTGACTTTTGTATATCTCTGACTCTTTCGATAAGAAGTAAAAAGGGTTGTTAATAGGTACAATGATGCGCAGTTAAGCTGATGTGATACCATTTTTACTTTGATATTAATACCCGGTATCCTATCGATGTGTAAATAAATAGTGTTGGAGCACTCATAATGCTAAACTTATTCAGCAAGCGTATGAATCCTGTTTATCCTATCTCATCCATAAAAAATAAACCAATGCATTATACAGGTCCCGTTTACAGGCCTCCTTACGAGGCGAATACACTCCTGCTGCAGGTAACAGTAGGTTGTGCGCATAATAAATGCACTTTTTGTACAATGTACCGCGATGTTAAATTTTCGGTAGATAAAATAGATCAGGTTGAAAAAGACCTGCAGGAAGCCAGGCAATTATACCCAAGGGTAAAACGCATCTTTCTGGTTAATGGTGATGCTTTTGTTCTTTCGGCAAGACGATTGATAGAAATTGCTCAAAAAATACATGATTACCTGCCAGCTGTTGAAATAATAACGATGTATGCTTCTATCAATAATATAATGGGTAAAAGCGATAAGGAATTGGCAGAACTAGCCCAATTAGGTATTGGTGACCTTTGGGTAGGTGTAGAAACAGGCCATGCCGAAGCGCTTCAATATCTTAACAAAGGGGCTACTCTTGCTGATGTAGAAGTGCAATTGGAACGTCTGAATAAAGCGGGAATTAGTTTTTATTACGGATTTATGTTCGGAGCTGCCGGTAAAGGCAAAGGATTAGAAAATGCCAAAGCCAATGCTAAACTTATCAATAAAGTGAAACCGGCAGGTATTGTTCCTACTACCTTAAATGTTAATGGCGGTACCCAACTTGAAAAGGATATTGCTGCCGGAATTTTTGAAATGGCCAGCGAACGAGAAGTACTTGAAGAGCAAATAAAAACATTGGAGTTAATAGAGGTACCCACGTATTATATGGGAATTCATATTATAAACTCAGTGAGTTTTGATGCACAATTGCCTGGTGATAAACAGGCTGCTATTGACAGGGTAAGATATGTATTGTTGCATACTGATAAAGCTGTGTTGGATAGTGTACCTGAACGCCATTCTATTTAACAAAGTGAGTAAAAGAATTAAGTATAAAGGAGAAGAGAAGTGTGAGTGCTTTTCTTTTCTCCTTTTTATTGTTTTTAGTAATGTAAAAGCTGTATTTATCGGCTTGCATATCTTTTGATATAATCTACATGTGCCGCCTTAGTAAATGCCTTTGGTCTGCAGTATTTAACGGTATCTATTGCCTTTTGTAAGGGCATACCTGTTTCCAGTAATAATTGTCCGGCCATTAAGCCTGTTCTGCCCGAACCTCCTTTGCAATGCACTACTATGCCTCCTGCTTGTTCCAATAGCTCCAGAATGCGTTTCTGGCTTTTTTCCCATGCCTGATTAAATTCTTTTTCCGGTGCATGGTCATCTTCAATAGGTAAATGAAACCATTCCAGTCCCAGCTCTTTGCATTTTGCCGGTATATCGGTAACACCAAACTTTTCCATCTCCTCAGATTCCATCATCGTTAGAACTGCTTTGGCTCCTGCTTCTTTTAATTGCTTTAAAGAATCAATAAGGGATACCTCTTGGGTTCCCGGACATGGCGTTAATAAAAGATAAGAAGGTTTGTTTTCTATTTTTAACTCTACAAAAGGATGCATATTATTTTGTTTTAAAGAATTGAAAGTCAGGTTTTAAACTGTACTTTTGTACTGTCGTTTTCATGACTCTATTTATAAATATTTTTATCCAAATAACGATAAATTATCTGTTAAAAAAAAGGTTTCATGTTGATGGTTTAAGCTAACCTGTTCAATAAATAAGGTCGCGGCGTTGCTCGGAGAGGTCGCGGATTAAAATAAATAGGTTGACGAGTCAATCAGAGAGGTTCGGCATTAAAAAAAAGAGGTTCAGGATTGAATCGAAGAGGTT
>JBFHEL010000094.1:0-11534 GCA_041584155.1 Saccharicrinis sp. | reverse complement strand
TATTATGAAAGAAGGAAAAGTAAAATTTTTCAATGAATCTAAAGGTTTTGGATTTATTAAAGACAACGAATCAAACAACGAGTATTTCGTGCACGTAACTGGTCTGATTGACGAAATCAAAGAAGACGACGATGTTACCTTCGAACTTAAAGAAGGTAGAAAAGGATTAAATGCGGTAAATGTTAAATTGGCATAACAATATATCAATATAATTAGTACGCAAATCCAAGCCCCGCTGAATAGCGGGGCTTTTTTTGTTAGCACCGGTTTACTGTTTTAACACTGATACAAAAAACCTAAGCAGAGAAACAAGAAAAATTATTTACCAGTACTATTAACCTATCATTAACTCACTTTTAAAGATCTGTTTTGTTATTTTGCATTTTCAGATAATATACCCCTAAAAGAGTAGGGTAAATAAACATATTTGAACGTTTAAAGTTATTATTTTAGCATAAAAATTGAAATAACATTAATATGAGACAAAAAGTAGCGATAATTGCCTTGATGATCACAATGATTTTTCAAGGTCTCATTGTTGGACAAATACAGGATCCGGCTAAATGGACAGTGGAGTTATCTACAAAAGAAGCTTCGGTAGGTGATAAAATTGAAGTGATTTTTAAAGCTGATATTGAACCCTCATGGCATTTATACTCCAATGATTTTGACCCTGAACTGGGACCAATACTCATTTCTTTTGAGTTTGAAGAAAATGCAAGCTACCAAAGAGATGGTGAAGTAAGGCCCATTAATGCACAAAAACATTACGATGAAGTTTGGGAAGGAGATATCAGTTATTTTGCCCATACAGCTGAACTGCGTCAAACCATTGTTATCAAACAGTTGCCTTTGCAAATAGCAGGTACATTCAACTTTCAGTCCTGCTCCGATGAAACGGGGATGTGTGTGTTAGGAGATGATGAGTTTAGCCTAACGCTGCAGGGAAGTAAAGAAGCAACAGCAACTAAGCAAACCACACCACAAACAGAAAACACTGCAGAAGAAACACTTGTTCAACCAGCGCAAAGCTCAAACAAAACAGACTCCCTGATTGCAGAAACAACAGATACCACTGCTCCTGAACAAGGAACAGAAGAGCAAAAAAGTTATTGGAGCATATTTTTCCTTTCCTTTCTGGGCGGATTTGCTGCACTGTTAACGCCCTGTGTATTTCCTATGATTCCAATGACGGTAAGTTTCTTTACAAAACAAAGTACAACAAAAATAGCAGGCATACGCAATGCCATTCAATACGGGATATTTATTATACTAATTTATGTTATACTGGGTTGGTTAGTGGTACTTCTTTTTGGTGCCGATTCATTAAATGCCCTGTCAACGAACCACTGGTTTAACTTGTTTTTCTTCCTCTTATTGGTTGTATTTGCCATTTCCTTTTTGGGGGCATTCGAAATTATGCTGCCCTCTTCCTGGGTTAATAAGGCCGATGCCGGAGCGGACAAAGGAGGAATTATAGGTTCCTTTTTTATGGCTCTTACACTGGCTTTGGTTTCTTTTTCCTGCACAGGCCCTATTGTTGGCTCCTTATTGGTAACAGCAGCATCTGAAGGAGGCATGGCTCCCTTGGTAGGTATGTTTGGATTTGCCCTGGCATTAGCCCTGCCATTTACACTTTTTGCCGCATTCCCCGGTTACCTGAATTCATTACCTAAATCAGGCGGTTGGCTAAACTCCGTTAAAGTGGTATTGGGATTTTTGGAATTGGCATTGGCTTTTAAATTTCTGTCAAATGCCGACCTGGTTCTTGATCTTCATTTACTGGAGAGAGAAGTATATATAGCCATCTGGATTGCCATTTTTGGTGCTTTAGGATTTTATTTGCTGGGAAAAATAAAACTGCCGCATGATTCTCCTATGGATCATTTACCGGTATCCCGTTTATTACTAGGTTTATTTGTTCTTTCATTTACCATTTATATGATTCCGGGACTGTGGGGTGCACCATTAAAATTAATCAGTGCCTTCCCTCCTCCGATGGAATATGCCGAATCACCTGAAGGAGTTGGAAACAGGGTACAACAAGCTATTCATGTGACCAGTTCCCCCATTAGTGAGGAACAAAGAATGCTGGAAGAAAAAATGCACGTAGGACCACAAGGCTTATCCGTTTTTCATGATTACGATGATGCTCTTGCCTACGCCAAGATAGTTAATAAGCCTTTGTTCATTGACTTTACAGGTAAAGCATGTGTCAATTGCCGACAAATGGAAATTAATGTATGGTCCAACCCTGAAGTTAATTCATTAATGAAAAATGACTTTGTAGTAGTGGCTTTGTATGTTGACTTCAGGAAAGACTTACCAAAAGAAGAGCAATATGTGTCGGAAACTACAGGTAAAAAAATTAAGACCATTGGCAATAAATGGAGCGATTTTCAAATTACCCGATACAAGATAAACAGTCAGCCTTACTATGTCATTCTGGATCATAACGAAGAAAAGTTAGTGAACCCTAAGGGCTATGAGCCGGATACCAAAATATATGGCGAATGGCTTCAACAAGCAAAAGAAAATTTTAAAAAATAATATCGTTGTTTCGTTTATCTCTCATCCCACAAAGAAACTCATTGTTTTTCTTTGTGGGTTTTATCTTTTATAGAAAAAATGTAAATGAATGATCAACGAGTATCCTATCATTGAAATACTGAAACAATATTTCTTATTTAAAGGCGCAAGAATTTAATTCAACAAAATGAAAAACATAATTTCTATTGCAGTACTTACTCTAGTACTCTGTTCAGGTGCCATTAAGGCACAAAACAAAACCACTATCCCCTTGGATAAAAGGGTAAAACATGGTAAACTTGCCAACGGCATGACTTATTATATCATGCATAATGAGGAACCCAAGGAGAGGGCCAGCTTATACTTTGTACAAAATGTAGGAGCTATTCTGGAAAATGATTCACAAAACGGGCTGGCTCACTTTTTGGAACATATGGCTTTTAATGGCTTAGCTCATTATCCCGGAAAATCCATGCTCAACTACCTTGAATCCTACGGCATTAAGTTTGGTGCCGATATCAATGCCTACACTGCCCAGGACCAAACCGTTTACAACCTCAGTAATATCCCCTCTACCAATGAAAACCTGATGGATTCAGCCCTATTGGTACTCCACGACTGGTCAGGAAGTCTATTGCTTGAAGATGATGAAATTGAAGCCGAAAGAGGCGTTATTCATGAAGAATGGAGAACACGCAGAAACTCTCGTTTTCGTTTAATGAAACAGACCTCACCATATATGTATAACCACTCACAGTATGCAAAACGTGATGTAATCGGCTCCCTTGATATCATTGATCATTTTGAGCATCAAGCACTAAGAGATTATTACCATAAATGGTACCGCCCCGACTTACAAGCTGTAATTGTTGTTGGCGATGTGGATGCAGATAAGATAGAGCAAAAGGTAAAAGAATTATTCTCACAAATACCTGCCAAGGAAAATCCTGCAGAGCGTATCTATTATCCCATCGAGGACTCTAAGGAACTTGGCTTTGTAGTTGCCAAAGACAAAGAAGCTCAGGGAGTTACCATCAACTGGATTTTCAGAAAAGATCCAACTACCCTTAGAGACGAAGCTTATCTCCGTAAGGATCTGGCCACAAATATGATGAACTCAATGCTAAATAACCGTTTAGGTGAATTAACCCGTAAACCCGACTGCCCTGCACTAAGCATGTATACCGGTAGTTTTAATTTAGCCCGTACCAAAGATGCTGCCTATTTGGGTGTTCGCCCCAAAGAAAACAAAGAAAAGCAGGCTTTTTCCCTGATCATGACAGAATACGAAAGAGCCAAAAAATTCGGTTTTACCCAATCGGAACTCGACAGGGTTAAAACAAATTACTTAAGTCAGTATGAAGCCTATGAAAAAGAATACGACAAGGTAGACAACGATACTTGGGCCGGACAATTAGGCGATTATTTTCTGGAAGCCAGTCCGTTCCCTTCTCTTGAATGGGAAATGGCATTTGCAACAAATACCATTCCTTCCATTACTTTAGAAGAAGTTTATGCTCAGTTAAACAATTTTGAGAATATCAATAATAGTGTAATTACTATTTCAGGTCCCGACAAGGAAGAAATGGTGTACCCCACCAAAAAAGAATTATTGGAAGAAATAGAAAGAGTGCAGGCTTCGGAAATTACAGCCTATGAAGACGAAGCGAACGACAGTCCGTTGGTAAGCGATAAACTCGCAGAGAAAGAATTCATCTCGCAAAAGAAACTCGATAATGTTGATGCAACGCTATATACACTTGAAAATGGGGCAAGAGTAGTCATCATGCCAACGGAATTAAGTAAGGATGAAATCCTATTCAATGCCTTTAGTTTTGGAGGAAGCTCCTTATTAACCCAGGATCAGCTTGAATCTGCCGAGCTGGCAACAACCATTGCTCAAATGTCGGGTTTAGGTGAGTTTAATGCCATACAATTAAAAAAGAAACTGACCGGTAAAATTGCCACTGTTAAAACTTACATCGACACAAATACCGAAGGATTTAGCGGTTCTTCAACCGTGAAAGATTTTGAAACCTTGCTTCAGTTACTCTATCAAAAATTTGAACATCCCCGCTTTGAAGAGGAAACTTTTAATACCATTATAGGCTCTATGAAAAATCAATTGGTTTATATTAAAACCGATAACGGGCAAGCCTTTCAGGATACCATTAGCATGATTAACGCTAATTATAACCGTCGTAACCTCCTTTTTAATGAAGACTTTGTTAACCATGTTGACTTTCAAAAGGCGAAAGCCATTTATGAAGACAGAATTCAGGATGCCAGTGACTTCACCTTTATTTTTGTAGGAAATATTGATGTGCAGAAAGACATCCCGCTGATCAAAAAATACATTGGTAGTCTTTCTTCAAAAAATCGCAGTGAAAGTTGGGTTGACCACCATATAAAACCTGCCGAAGGGAATACTTCAAAAATAATGGAAAGAAAAATGGAAGTAGAGAAAGCCAGCGTATACTACTCTATTTATCGCGATGTGAAGTATAATCTTGAGACCAGAATGTATGTTCGGGCTATTGCTGAGTTACTAAACAAACGCTACCTGGATACCATACGTGAAGAAGAAGGTGGGTCCTATGGCGTTAGTGTGCGACCATCAATCTCTAAGCTGGCCTATGAACATGCCTCTATTACCATGTATTTCGATTGCGATCCGGAAAAACGTGAAAAACTAACCCGGATAATGAAAGAGGAAATTGATCAATTGGTGAAAACCGGAGTTAATATTGATGATTTAAACGAGATTAAAAAGAGCTATATTAAAAACCGTCAGGAATCAGAAAACCAAAACAGCTTTTGGCTAAGTGTTATCGAATCGTCCTTAATGAATAAGGAAACGATTACCGATACCGAAGGATACAATAAAATTATTGAAGGGATGAGTGCTAAAAGCATTCAGAAATTTGCTAAAAAGTTTTTTAAAAACAATGCTACTGTTGAGGTAGTAATGGTACCTGAAAAGGCTAACAACTAAGTTAAACTATATTTTACCACTAAGGCAGGGAGCTTCCGGGAAACACCAGGTGAGACTCAATGCCCCAAGTGCCTTAGTGGTAATTTTTGCTCTTTATTTCACCAGCCTGTAAGCCAGCACCCGGTTATCAAAGAATGTAGGAATCAGCACTATTTTTTTATCCTGGATAATATCCAAATCGGCAGTATTCATCTTACCTTCTGTTTTCATTAAAGAGCTAACCTGCTTATCGGCATCAATATAAAACACCTCTCCTTTCCAGCTGGTAGTAATATAAGTTCCATCACCAACAGCCTCTACACCATCACCCTGACCCATATCGTTAAATAAGGTATCTACTTTCGCAGTATTAAAATCAAAACTTAACAGCTGGCTTCCCTTACTGGTTAATACCAGTAGTCTGTCTTTTTCATAAAACAAACCATTATATCTTTCATCGCCACCTTTCATAATAATGGTTGGTTCATCATCAACTATTTCGTACACAATAGAATTTGAAGAAGATGAAGCATACACTTTACCATCAGGGCTGGTAGTAATATCGTTTAATCCATCTTCGTTTTCAAAAGGAATTATTTTTACTACTTCTCCTGTCTCGGCATCGATCTTATAAACCTTATCAATATCGGCCACGTATATATTGCTATCCACCATTCCAATTCCTTTGGGGCTATTCATTCCAGTAACCCATTTCAGGTCTTTGATATTGCCATCAGCATCTAGTCTCGACATAAAACCATCCTCGTTTTTTTCCCATGGTCCGGTAGAAATATTACTTACATAAATAACATCTCTCTCCTCATCATAAAAAACAGATTCAGGAGTACTAAGCAAGGTATCACTTTCCCACAATAGTTCAAGATGAACCTTATTTTCATCGGGAGTTTCCTTTAAAGTCTTATCTTTGTTTTTATCAACCCCGGCACAAGAAGTTAGTAGTAATGCAATTGCAAGTTTAAAAAATAGGTTATTCATTGGTAAAATTTTAAATGATTAATGACACAAAAGATATTAATTTTTTCAATACGCCGTATATTTTGACATACCATTCTTGTCATTCATATTTAATTCCATGCCGCAAAAACTATTGTTTTACAGCCATACTGCTTCTCATTTAATGATAAAATATCATGTATAAATCTATTATTTTTCTTCTGGTTATGTTTATCCATTCCTGTTCTTCCCCAAAAGTTAAGACTATATCCGATTCTCAAGAGTTTAAAATATCTGTAGCAGAATGGTCTTTACACAGAACCATACAAAATGGGGAAATGAATCATCTTGATTTTGCCCGCGTGGTAAAAGACAGCTTTAATATTAGCCATATCGAATACGTATCACAATTCTTTCAGGATAAAGCAGAGGATCTTGCTTATCTGGATAAGATGAAAGAGCAGTGCACTATTCACGGGGTAAGCAACCTATTAATCATGGTTGATGGAGAAGGGGAGCTTGGAGCTACCATTGAAACAGAAAGAGAAAAATCGGTAGAGAATCATAAAAAATGGGTGAAAGCAGCCCACTATTTAGGCTGCAAAGCCATACGGGTAAACGGCAATGGTTTAGGCAAACTCAATGAGGTTCAATATGCGCTGATTAAATCGTTAAAAGAACTAAGTATATTTGCCCGGGATTATGATATCACAATCATTGTGGAAAACCATGGTATGATGATTCCAGGTCAGGGATGGAGTATGTATGCTCCTTCAACCAATGGCAAATGGCTGGCTGAGGTATTTGAAAAAGTGAATATGCCAAATTGCAAGGCACTACCCGACTTTGGTAATTTTGACAAATACGATAGATATGAAGGTATGCGCGATCTTATGCCCTATGCTTTTGGTGTTAGCGCTAAAACATATGTATTTAATGACCAGGGAGAAGATACGCAGACCAATTTTAAACAGATATTTGAGATTATGCACTCTCATGACTTTAATGGTTTTGTGGGTGTGGAGTTTGAAGGGCCTATTGATAACATAACCGAATACGAAGGAATAAGAAAAACCATTGATTTGGTAAAAAAATACTATAGATAACCCCACATCAGACACTTATTTCATCAACTTATAAAGTAACCTTTATTTGGTACAAGCCATATAAATGCCGTATTGTTATTTGTTTCAGTAGCTGTAATCCTTACTTTATATTTTATTTATAATTGACAGGTGGTACTGTCATTAATCTATACCAGCTCATTTTCGCTTATCTCAAGCTGTGTTTTATAAGAAAACATAGGGTGTTCGCAGCAAAATATTTACATTTGCAAAAAAATTGAACATGAGCAACGCAAAAACATATTTTCCCCAGATAGTTGATATCATTGAAGCATCCAATCGTTTAAAGGGTGTTATTCGAAGAACACCTCTGGAATATAATAATACCTACTCGGAAAGATATCAGGCAGAAATTTATTTTAAGCGGGAAGATCAGCAGATTGTTCGTTCCTATAAAATAAGAGGGGCATATAACAAAATGGCCTCTCTACCTGTAGAAAAGTTAAAACTTGGTGTGGTATGTGCCAGCGCAGGTAATCATGCTCAAGGTGTTGCCCTGTCTTGTTTTTTACTCAAATCAAAGGGTGTAATATATATGCCCACAACCACTCCACAACAAAAAATAAAACGTGTAAAAACACTGGGTAAGGAATGGGTTGATGTGGTGCTCTTTGGCGATACTTTTGATGATGCCAATACCGAAGCAATAAAATACAGTAAGGATAATCAATTGCCTTTTATACCTCCCTTTGACGATCCCAAAGTAATTGAAGGACAAGGTACCATTGGCATTGAAATTCTGGAAGATTTACCCGATACCGATTTTGTCTTTATTCCGGTAGGAGGTGGTGGGTTAACTGCCGGCTTAAGTACTTACATTAAACAAACCAATAAAAATATTCAGGTGATCGGCGTAGAACCTGCCGGGGCACCAGCCATGTATAACTCCCTAAAAAAGGGTAAGATAGTTACCTTACCCAAAATAGATAAATTTGTGGATGGTGCTGCTGTTCAGCGAGTGGGAGATTATCCCTTTCCGGTATGTGAAAAATATCTGGATGATATGCTGTTGGTACCGGAAGGAAAGGTCTGTACAAAAATTCTGGAACTATACAACAACGAGGCTATCGTAGCTGAACCAGCAGGTGTATTGTCCGTAGCCGCTTTGGAGCAATATAAACAACATATCAAAGGCAAAAAAGTAGTCTGTGTAATCAGTGGCGGTAACAATGATATTACCCGTACTGAGGAAATTAAAGAGCGCTCGATGCTTTATGAAGGTTTAAAACATTACTTTATTGTTCGTTTCCCTCAGCGCCCCGGAGCACTAAAGGTATTTGTCAATGATATTCTTGGGCCCGATGATAATATCGTATTATTTGAATATGCCAAAAAAGTAAACCGTGAAAAAGGACCGGCTTTGGTTGGTATCGAATTAAAGGATAAAGCCGATTTTGAACCTTTAATGGAAAGGATGAAAGCTAAAAATTTCTTTGGCGAATATGTAAATAAAAATCACGATCTGTTTGCCTACCTGATCTGATAAAAAAAACGTAAAAATCAATATTTCCTGTTTACTACCCGCAAAATGAATGGAATACCATCGTTGGGGGGGGGGTAAAAAATAGGCAGCAATGACTGCGCTAAATAGGCAGCTCATTATTTACTTAATCTCAGCTCACCAGAACGATGCTTCCGAAAGCAATCGGGACAGGTTATGCACCGTTACACTAAAGCCTTATTTTATGGCATTTTTAAGGCTCTTAACGAAATCCTAACACCTATACGGATTAAACCAGAAGGCATTCTTCAATCATCAATTATTTCCAGCTTACATAGTTCTTTTCAAAACAATTAGGATAAGATCAGCTTTTCTCACCCAATTATCTGTATCACATTATCCCATATTCTTACGCCGCTGTATCACATTAAATTACTTTCAATACGCGTTAACCAATGTAAAATACACTTTCGCCACAAATCACCCTCTGCTTCAGACATTTACCTAGCAATACATTAACTTAAGATGTCTTTATATACAAACCAACAAAACCCAAATCAAAATGAAAACCATTCCAATTTTAATTTTTGCAATCCTTTTTTTTACAGAATGTAAACAAAACAACAAGTCATTTTCTACTGTTGATGATTATCCATCCACCAATTCTGGTATCAAAAAAAATGAAATCCCTTATTTAAAAATTACCTCATCTTTAAATAACTACCATGTTACCGATGCCGAAGAAATAGATACCATTAGTTTTAGTGGCATTTGGATATTGATTGATAATTATAAGCAGAAAGACAAAACACTTATTATGGATATTGTTGTCCACCAACATGATACCCGTGAAGATTTTGCACTAAACCATTTCACCGTCAATATATCAAAAAACCTCACCACTATTTTTCTACCTCAAAAGCTGTGTAACCAGGATGTAAGTGATGCAAACAATCAATTATTTGGCATTGTTTTAGAAGGCAATAAAAGAAATGAAGTAACCACAGAAAAGGCAGACACCACCAATCTTAAACTGGAAATATATGTCGACAAATCCAGGGTATTTAAACAAAGTGTAAAATGGATGTAGGGTGTATTATTAAAATTTATTTTCGATTACAATGAGATAGTCTATCGCACTAAAATTTATTAGATTTGTTGGAAATAACATTCCGTATATCGATGACATTTCAATTTAAAATTCAGATTAAAGGGATTACTCTCCCCCCCGTTTGGCGCAGGGTTACCATACCTGCACATTTCACTTTTGCTGAGTTTCATTACCTGATACAGTCGGCTTTTGAGTGGGAAAACTGCCATTTGTTTCAATTTTCCCCCAAAGGATGGCGATCATACCCCATTATTAAATTTATTGAAGACTACGAAAAAGAAGAGTACACCACCGGACCATCGGGCAATTTACGCGAAGCGGGAGACGTAAAATTATCGGATATTTTTTTTGAATGCACACAAAAATACACTTACATATATGATTTTGGTGACAATTGGGAACACACCATCACCCTTGAGAAAATATCTGAGAGCGCAACCTTATGGCCCAACTGCCTGGCTGGAAAAGGTGTTTGTCCTCCCGAAGATTGTGGTGGAGTACACGCATACAAGTATCTGAAGGAAGTATTAAAAAACCCAAAAGATCCGGAGTACGAAAATGCCTTATCCTGGTGTTTGTACGAAGGGCAAACAGAATGGGATCCGGCTGCCTTTAACCTTAAAGAAACCCAGCAACTCATTAGAGATGTATTCACCATCAGAAGTGGTTCCCATAATTAAGTTAAAACAAAGTCATTTTTCGGTAAGCATGGATAATCACTAAGTTTACTATCTGCGGATCAAAAAAACCATGATAAAGAAAATCCCGCCAAAAAGCGGGATTATTATTTAATAAAAAACCGGTAAGTTAAAAAGTAAAACAGGGTCTGTAAACTACCCCAACGAAGCCAGAATCTGGACACAAATAATCAATAACACCATAGCAACCGGATATACCGTAGCATAAGCTATAGAAGGGGCATTGGTTTCGGTCATTGGATCAACTGCAGCCAGACCTGGTGTACTGGTCATGGAACCGGTAAGTGCCCCCAGCATCGACAATACATTTATTTTAAATACCCACTGTGCTATGACTGCACCAAATATCATAGGCAACAAGGTCAATGCACCGCCTACTAAAAACAAAGTAAAGCCATACTCATAGAATGTATCAACAATATGCTCTCCGGCTTTAGTTCCTACCCCTGCAAGAAAAAACATCAAACCAATGGTACGTAATAATTGGTTAGCAGCACCCGACATGGTCCAAATAATTGGTCCTGTTTTTCCTATACGACTCAATACCATAGCTACAGTTAATACACCCCCTGTTAATCCCAGGGAGAAGGTAAAGGAATTACCAAAATTCAGAGAGAATTTACCCAAAAAGAATCCCAGCACTATTCCAGCTGCAATAGGAAAGAAATTGGTGTCGGAAAGTTTTCTGCTATTGCCCCCAAAT
>JBFHEL010000093.1:0-11540 GCA_041584155.1 Saccharicrinis sp. | reverse complement strand
TTCTGGTAATTCATTTCTTTATTTTAACCCGCAATACGTATTAGAAAATCTATTAGGCATCGAAATTACTTCAAAACAAGTTATATCGTTGCTTTATCTCAGCTCACCAGAACGATGCTCCTGGAAGCAATCGGGACAGCTTATGCCCCGTTTCTCTAAAGCCTTGTTTCATGGCATTTTAAATGCTCATGATGAAGTTCTAATACATAATCCGGGTTTAAAGGTATTGACCATGCCTTTCACATTTAAGTTACTGACAGTCATTAGCACTGCCATATTTTATCAACTAATTTAATGATTAAAGAAATGAATTTAATTACAACTATTACTGGACTTGTAATGCTTGGAATATTCGTTATTCCGGTAATTATACTAAGCTCTTATAATAAAAAGAAAAGCAAAAATTTATCCGCTGCATTAAAAGAATTTGCTGCGGAAAGCAATTGTGAGATATCTGAATATGATATTAACCCCCAATTTGCCATTGGCATTTCAAAACCAGAAAAACAGGTGTTTTTTATACGAAAACAAGAAGGGAATCAGGATTTATTTAGAAGCAGTATTTCATTAAAACAGCTAAAAAATTGCAGTTTACAAACACAAAGCCGAACTGTTAAATTACAAAAATCAACAGAGAAAGTCCTTGATAAGCTGGAAATCAATTTTCAAAGCCAATCAAAAGAAAGCAATAACCTCAGCTGGTTATTATATGATGCTGAAATTACTATCCTCCCTGATAATGAATACCAGGTTGGTAAAAAATGGGTTTCTATCATAAACCAAGCCGTATAGTTTCTATAGATAAGTTTACAAATCCCCGTTTACACAAGGGGATTTGTATTCTTTCCTTTTTGAACAGCCCTAAGCACTGCCGCTAATGGTTGCCCCGTATTATTTTTAATCAGCTTTATTCTTTGTGTTTCAATATTTAAAGATGAACAGGGAACCTGTTATTATAGCTCCCTTACGTCAGACTTTGCTTATAAATTAAACCTATTAAATAATAAACAAAAAATTAATCTTCAGCATTCTCATGAATGGCTGTGGGTGATTTTGTATGATTTATTTTTTTTGCTGTGCTTACCTGATCTACCAGATAAAGAATCGACTTATACGAGATACCGCTATTTTTTGTCAGACCAATCTCACAGGTACGACTGGTAGAATAGCCATGTTTCACATTAGAAGGAGTCTGCTCCTTCAGGTTTCGCAGGCCATGAGCGTTAAGTTCCGGATAGGTGAATCCTCGATCTCCCGCAAAGCCACAGCAGTTTGTATCCGGTTTCACTACCTTGGTGGCGCACATCTGAGCCAACTTCATCAGATCATCCTCCACTCCCATTTTTTTGGCACTACACACAGCAAAAACACTTACTGTTTCATCAAGCGGAGTAAAGTCCAGCCTGGGAACCAGATACTCCAACGCAAAAGCAATAGGTTCATAAAGCTTCATTCTTGGTTCCATATTATCACGCATAGTATACAAACAAGGGCTCATATCACAAAGTATTGGATACTTACCCTGTTGGCTGGCCTCCCAAAGGGCCTCTTCCAGCTCATCTGACTTTTGTTTACCTGTTTCTTTAAATCCCTTACTACTATAGGCCATACCACAACATAAGTTAGACAATCCCTTGGGATAAATAACCTCAAAGCCGGCTTTTTTCAGCAAGTTCTTTACCTTTTCTGTCAGAGCCACCTTTTCATCATAGTCACGGGATACGCCCATCGATTGGGTAATGCACGATGGAAAATACACTACCTTGTCCGGATTAGTATCATTAACAGCCTCGGGTTTTACCTTTGGGGCACCCTTGGGAAAATAGGGGTTCCATAAGGGAATTCTGTTACCGGATATTTTGCGCATAGTTCCCGAAACTCCTAACATCACCGAAGTTCCCAGAATAGAATGGAAGGTATTTACCATATTTAAGCCTATACGGGCAGAAGCGCCCACCTTATCCATACGAGCAGCCATATAGGCGGCTACCTTATTCTGCTTTTTCGTATGCCCTTCGTTACGCAAATGCTTCACCAGTTTACCTGTATCTATTTTCACAGGACAGCTCAGTGCACATAAACCATCAGTTGCACAGGTTTCTAATACATTATAATCAAAATCCTTAAGTAAGGATGCCAATATATGAGGTTGCTGTGCACTTCTGGTAAGCCTTTGTATCTCGCGATAAATAACCGTACGCTGACGGGGGGACATGGTCAGGCTATGTGCCACACAGCTTGGCTCACAAAAACCGCACTCAGTGCATTTATCCACAATCTCATGTGCCGCAGGCATAGGTTTGAGATGCTTAATGTGAATTTCGGGATCATTATTCAGTATGACTCCAGGATTTAGCTGGTTATGCGGGTCGAAGATGGCCTTGATTCTTTGCATAACCTGATAAGCCGTTTTTCCCCATTCCTTCTCCACAAAAGGAGCCATATTTCGTCCTGTGCCATGTTCTGCTTTTAAAGAGCCATCAAAGCGCTCAGTCACCAGTATTGTGAGCTCATCCATAAACACCTTGTAACGCGTCAACTCCTTCTCCTCATTAAAATCCTGGTTAAAGACAAAGTGCAGGTTTCCTTCCAACGCATGACCAAAAATCACTGCCTCGCTATAACCGTGCTTTAAAAACAGTGCCTGCAGAGCCAGGGTAGCCTCTGCCAGTCGCGGTACGGGAAAAGCCACATCTTCGATTATAACAGTAGTCCCTGTCTTCCGCATAGCTCCCACCGTGGGAAACAAGCCCTTACGAACCTTCCATAGTTTAGCATATTCTGCTGGCACATCGGTAAATGACACGGGAATCTCTGTGGGAATTTCTTTAATGGCATTTTCTATTCTTTTAATCTTCTCCTTAAGCTCTTCTTTGGAAGATGCCCGTGTTTCAACCAGGATAGAAGAAGCTCCCTCAGACAGCTCTTTCAGATAAGAAGGCACCGATTCATCCTCTTGCATGGATCTCAGACCAGCTCTATCGATCAGCTCCACAGCTGAAACCGGTTCTGATTTCAGCAAAGAAACTGCATTACAAGCCTTCTCTATATCCGGAAAAGTCATCAATGAACTGGCCTTATGCTCATGCTCCACTACAGTACGATAAGTTATCTCTGAGATAAAGCCCAGTGTTCCCTCCGAACCAATCATCAGATGCTCCAATACATCAAAGGGATCGGAATAATCCACCAATGCATTCAGACTATAGCCGGTGGTATTCTTCATTTTAAATTTATGATGGATGCGTTCGCTAAGTATCGGATCATTTTTAACATTCTTCGCCAGTTTATTGAGCTTAGATAACATCTGGGGGTGCGAGTGTTCGAAAGCCTTTTTACTGGCTTCATCACCGGTATCCAGAATGGTTCCATCAGCCAGGATAACCCTCAAGCAATCTACTGTTTTATAGGAGTTTTCAGAAGTTCCGCAGCACATACCACTGGCATTATTGGCAGCAATACCACCAATCATAGCTGCATTGATAGATGCAGGGTCTGGTCCTATTTTTTTACCATAAGGAAGCAAGGCCTGATTGGCATGTGCTCCTACTACACCAGGTTGCAACTGAATACGGTGGCCTCCATCAAGAATATGATACTGCTTCCAGTTCTCTCCGGCCACTACCAGCACCGAATCACTAATGGCCTGTCCCGAAAGACTCGTTCCTGCCGCCCTAAAAGTTACCGGCAAAGCTAATTCACTACAAGTCTTCAGAATAAAAGACACCTCATTGTCATCAACTGCATGAATTACAATTTTAGGTATCAAACGATAAAAACTGGCATCAGTCCCATAGGCAAGTGTATGCAATGGATCATGAAACATCCTTTTTTTATCAATGAGCTTTAATAATCGTTCGTATAAATCTTTATAATCTCCTGTCAGCATCTTAACGTATCTTAATCTTACACCAGTATAATATTACTTTTCTTGACGTTTCACCTCTTTCCAATTTCTCAAAAAAAAGAAACTAAATAACAGCAATATTTTTTTCTATTTTCTTTTTCTTAAAGTTTGTCTGAACTGTTTTTTTAGTGGTTACCCTATCTACCAGATAAATAATAGACATATAAGGAACTTTTCCATTGGTACTCAAGCCTATTTCACAAGTTCTGCTATTTGAATAACCTGCAACTACTTTATTGGCATCAATAACCGGATGAAGCTTCCGAAGCGCATATTTATTTACCTCAGGGTAATTAAATCCTCTGTCGCCCGCAAATCCACAGCATCCTATTTCTTCCGGTAAAATAACATGGGTAGCGCAAGCCTCGGCAACCGATTTAAGCACTTCTTTTAAACCCATTTTTGTTGTAGTACAGGTAGAATGAACGGCTACTACCTCGTTCACTTTATGAAAATCCAGTTTATCCATTAAAAAGCTATGGACAAACTCAACCGGTTCGTAAAGTTTTAATTTCTTATCCATCACCCTTCTCATACGATACAAACAAGGAGATGTATCGCAAAGAACAGGATATTTTCCGTTCTCCGAAGCTTTTAACAATGCGGCTTCCAGTTCCGATGATTTCTGATCGGCATGCTTCACCAAACCTTTACTCTCCCAAGGCGTTCCGCAACACAAATTACTCATTCCTTCGGGAAAAATGACTTCATAACCAGCTTTTTCAAGCAGTTTTTGAGTAACCATATGTAGTGGTTCTTTGTAAGGATCTCCTTTTGCAGGTCCCATGGTTTGGGCAATACATGATGGAAAATACACCACACGTAATGGGTTTTGCTGGTTAATAGCTTTGGGCACAGGAGCCTTTGCGCCATTAGGCATAGCGGGTGTCCACAAAGGAATATTATTTCCACTTAATGTTCTGATTCCACCGGCAACAGCACCCAGTAAGGTAGATCCCATCACAGTATGTACACCATTAACAAATTTTAAGCCACCGCGAATAACAGAACCTACCGTAGAAAAATTGTCGGCTACCTTCTGACTAATCTTGAAAGCACGTGGAGTATCCACATTTAATGATCGTAAGTATTTGATGTACTTACCCGTATCAATTCCAACGGGACAGGAGGTAGCACACAAACCATCGCCTGCACAGGTTTGTTCACCCAGGTAATCAAATCCTTTTTTTAGCTTTTTATATCTTTCAGGATCTTCTCCTGTCTTTTCTAATCTCTTTAGCTCACGCTGAACAACTGTTCTTTGTCGCGCCGAAAGAGAAAAACCGGCCGTTAAACAATTGATCTCACAGAAACCACATTCGATACATTTATCCACCAGATCGTGAACAGGAGCCAGTGTTTTAAAATTTTTGATATAACAATCGGGATCATCATTAATAATCACTCCCGGGTTGAGTAAAGTTTTAGGATCAAATAATTGCTTAATGTCTTTCATCAGTTGGTAAGCCTCTCCGCCCCACTCATGTTTCACAAAAGGAGCCATATTACGACCGGTGCCATGTTCTGCTTTTAAGGACCCCTTGTATTTATCAATCACCAAATGATCTACCTCATGCATAAAACTTTTATATTGCTCCAGCTCATCAGGTTTATCAAAATTCTGGTTAAAAATAAAATGAAAGTTTCCTTCCAAAGCATGACCATAAATCACACCATCCTTGTACCCGTATTTTGCAATCAGTTTCTGTAATTCAAGGGTCGCTTTGGGTAAATCTTCAATATGAAAAGCCACATCTTCAATAATACACGTTGTTCCTGTTTCACGTAATCCCCCAACAGCCGGGAAAACACCTTTACGGATGTCCCAGTATTTGGAATATTCTTCTGCCTTATCAGTAAATTCTATAGGACGAACTGTTTCGTAGGCCGATAACAATGATTTAATCGCTTTGATATTAGCCTCCAGCTCTTCCTGACTATTGGCAAGGGTTTCCACCAGGATTGCAGTTACTCCATCGGGGAAGTCTTTAATAAAAGAAGGAATACCATCTGCATTTTCTACCGATCGAAGAGCTACACGATCCAGCATTTCGGCTCCATGCACCGGGCCAGGTTTCATGGTAACAACCGATTGACATGCTGTTACAATATCATGAAAATAAATCATGGCACTAGCCTTAAATTTAGGATTAACGACAGTTTTCATGGTTAACTCCGACATAAAAGCCAGGGTTCCCTCAGACCCCACCATCAAATTAACAATAATCTGAAATGGATCGTCATAATCGATAAATGGATTAATGCTCAAGCCTGTGGTATTTTTAATGCTATACTTATGACGAATTAACTCCGCCAGCTTTTTATTGCTACGCACCTTATCGCGCATGGCTTCTATTTGAGCAATAAATTCACCATGAGTCTTTTTAAATTCCTCTTTACTCTGCTGGTCTCCTGTATCTAAAATCGTACCATCGGCAAAAATCAAACGAGCCGATAGTATAGTTTTATATGAATTTTCATGCGTCCCACAATTCATTCCCGAAGCATTATTCATGACAATTCCTCCAATCATGGCAGAATTAATAGATGCAGGATCCGGCCCCAATTTTCTTCCATAAGGAGCTAATAGCCTGTTAACGCGGCTTCCTATCAATCCGGGTTGCATACGAATTGCTTCCCCATTATTAAGAATATCAAAATCTTCCCAATGTTTTCCTGCCACTATTAAAATAGAATCGGTAATAGCCTGGCCAGCCAAACTTGTTCCGGCAGCACGAAACGTAACCGGTAAATTATATTTATCTGCCAGCAGCATGGCTTTTTGAACTTCCCTCTCATCTTTTGCCCGGATGATAATTTGAGGAATTAAACGATAAAATCCTGCATCTGTTCCGTAGGCTAAATTTCGAATCTCATCAGTATACATACGGGAAGTCTCTATCGTAGACTTCATCTCATTGTAAAACTTCTTAAAATTTCCTGTTAGCATCTTAATTATTTTTTGTGTCATTACAAGTCAATAAGTATTGCCTTTAAAATTGAAAACAGCAAGTAATAACATGAATGACATTATATTATTAATTTTAATTATAAAGCCGGTGTAAACCCCGAATAAATAAGGGTTCCTACCAGCAAGGTGATCATCAGATAGTAGATCAATGCCGGTATGGCATTGGTTCTGATAATTCTACCACCGGTACCAAGGCATCCTACTGTAGCGGTAACGGCCACCACATTATTAACACAGATCATATTTCCTATGGCGGAGCCAATACCTTGCATGGAGAGAACCAAAACCTGAGAGAAATCCAGGATGGTAGCTGTTTGAAACTGGAAAGACATAAATAAGATATTTGAAACGGTGGCCGATCCAGACATAAAAGAACCCAACATACCGATCAGAGTAGCAAACATAGGATAAGCATTACCCGACAAATCTGCCGATGTTTTGGCCATCTCAGTAAGCATACTGTTCAATCCACTTCCATTTGTTCCGGAGTTTAACATTAACTGCACCATGCCCACCCCTGCAAATAATGCAATAGCAGCACCGCTAATTTGTCTGACAGTAAGTTTCCATGCTGTAAGCACCTCTTTCATCTTCATCTTATGAATAAAATGGGTGATGATAGCCACCAGAATAAAAGGTAGTATTCCGGGCAGATAAGCCCATTTCAATTGATAATCCAGCCCTTCAATACCCGCCACATTACGTAAGCTGATCGTTTGATCCACCAGAATTTGTTTCAGCCCAAACAAAGGTATACGAGTAATAACCAATATAATAGCAATTAACAGATAGGGTGACCATGCTTTAAGCAACGACATCTCTGCTTTGCCTGTATCCCCGGTATCCACGTTAGAACGCCATATCCCTGGCCATTGTGACTGATCGGGAAAATCCCATACATTTTTGGGAACCAGAAAGCCTTTTTTGGCAGCTAAGATCACAATCCCCAGACCAATAAAAGCGCCTACTAAAGAAGGAAGCTCAGGACCAAAGATTAAGGCAATCAGCACATAAGGAATCATAAAAGACAAACCTGCAAAAATGGCAAAAGGAAGGGCTTCCAAAGCAGGTTTTATTGATTTTTTTTTGCCAAAAATTCGAGTCATAATAATAATTCCCAACAGAGGAATAAAGATACCCACTATGCCATTAGGGATTGCAATCCAGTTAGTCAGCGCCATTTTGAATGCCTCAGGATTAGTACCGGCACCCATCAGGTTGGTTTCCAGTGTACTCATAGCTCCAAATATAGGTGTACCCACGGCCCCATAGGTTACCGGAACACTGTTGAATATCAGAGCTACTATTGCTGCTGCCAAAGGAGGAAATCCCAGTCCCACCAACAAGGGACCTGCCAGGGCAGCCGGGGTACCAAAACCTGCAGCTCCTTCAATAAAAGCCCCAAACATAAAACCTATGATGATAGCTTGTATCCGCCGGTCTTTGGTGATACCACTAAAACCATTGTTGATAGTAGCCATTGCTCCTGAAAGTTTAAGCGTATTTAATATCAGGATAGCACCAAATATAATAATCAGGATATCCATTGCCTTCAAAAAGCCAAAAAATGTATATCCGAAAATATGATGTAATGACATATCCCATTGTAGAAAAGAAACTGCAATAGCAGCTATTAATGCCAGAGGCAATGCCTTCTTGGCGGGCCAGTTAAAACCAGCCATCAAAACAATGGTCAGCAGAATTGGCGAAAATGCGAGTAGCGCGTTCATAAAAGTGTAGATTTTAATTAACAAACACTTCCATACAATCAACACCCGTGCCAGCTGTTAGCATACCTTATTTACCCTTGCCCAGCATAAGGTTTAGACTATTAAATACCAAACACTTATCAAGTAGTATTTTTAAAATAATTTCTATTTAACTCTAATGCTCTGATGGTTGTGCTCAACCACTGGTTTAAAACAACCGGTTGATTTAAACCACCTGGTTGATTTAAACCACCATTTAACTCTTATTTTGATGTACTATATAATAAATTTAAATTCTATCGAGACGGCTTCTAAAGGCACTGCGGGTAAGTCCCAGATATTCTGCTGCTTTGGTTTTGTTATTATCAAATTTACGAAGACTCTTAAGCAGTATCTCATTCTCTATCTCCCTGAGAGACAAATGGGTATCCGGGAGTTGAATTTTTCCTTGTTCCAGCATATGTCCGCCACGTTGAGCTATTCCATCCTCATGACCCTCTTGCAGGAAAGCCAAATGCTCTTGTTCCAGATACTCTTCATTATACAACAGCACAATTCTTTCAATAGTATGTTGCAGTTCTCTGATATTGCCAGGCCATTTGTACTGCATCAATATTTTTCGCGCCTCCCCGGTAATAAAACGAAAGTCACGATTTCTTTTGGCGGCAAAACGCTCCAAAAACAGCTGAGCGAGAGGCACAATAGCCTCCTTACGCTCCCTCAAGGGAGGGACCTCAATGCTACCCAGGTTCATCCTGTAATACAAATCACTTCTAAACTCTTTTTTCTCGGACATACTTTTCAGGTTGCGATTGGTCGCAAATATAAACCGCACATCCAGTGAAATGGGTTTATCGCCTCCTACTCTGTATATCTCTCTTTCCTGAAGTACACGTAATAATTTGGGTTGAAATTCCAGTGGAAGCTCCCCTATTTCATCAAGAAATATAGTACCTCCCTGGGCCAACTCCAGCTTACCGGCAGCCCCATTTTTACGCGCTCCGGTAAAAGCACCTTCTACATATCCAAACAATTCACTCTCGAATAATTGCGGAGATATGGCAGCACAATTCAGCGGAATAAAGGGGCGTTCTTCATTTTCCTTTTCGCCATTATGAATAAGTTTGGCGATAACCTCCTTTCCTGTACCTGTCTCTCCTTCTATCAGCACAGGCACATCTCTTTCGTGATGGAGTTTCTGACACAGACTCACTATGCTATGCATAGAAGAGGAAAAAAAAGCAATATCAGGCCCATGGGTTACCTGTCTTAAAGCCGAGCGAAGGGCATTCATCTGTGCTTTACTTTCTTTCTCAGCTTCATCTTTAGTCTTGAGTGTATCTTTCAATTCAGCATTCTCATGTTGCAGGCGTTTAAAATCCTCTATCCGCTGAATCACCTGAGCCAGGTCTTCCACCTCAAAAGGTTTCAATAAATAATCAGTAGCCCCCAAACGAAGAGCTGCTACAGAAGTCTCTACATCAGCATAACCGGTCATAATGATCACATCTGTTTGAGGTGCTAATTTTTTCACCTCTCTCAACAGGTCGATACCTCCCATGACCGGCATTTTTAAATCGCTAATCACCACTTCAAAGGTTTCACTTCGAAAGAGTTCCAGAGCCTGCATCCCATTGTCTGCGGCACACACCTTATATCCCATCTGATCGGATAGAAACTCCTGAACGGAGCTGCGGCTTAATTCATCATCATCAACAACCAATAAATTCACTTCTTACAATTATTTATTCAATGAAACACAAAAAGTCACTCCTCCAAGCTCATTATTATAATACCTAATAGAGCCTTTTATCTTATCTACAAAAGTTTTCACCAATGCCATTCCCAGTCCTGTTCCTCCACCATTAGTCTTGGTGGAATAAAAAGGATCATAGAGGGTTTCACCTATCTCTTGATCAATACCCGTGGCATTATCTTCAACCTCCAATACGGCTTGTTCTTCTTCCTCATTTACTCTGATATGAATAATCTTATCGTTATGCGAAGACTTATCCTGAGCCTGGATGGCATTCACCACTAAATTAATGATTATTTGTTCTAATTGTATAGAACTGGCTTGTACCATTACATCTTCTTCAGGAAGCGAGATATCCGCCCGAACACCATGTTCAACCAGCTGTCTTTCCACCAGAGAATAGGCACTTCCCACAGCCTCATTCAGACTCACCCTATCCAAAGAGTCCACCTGTGAAGGGGCAATCCAAAAATTACGCATATGCTTAATGATACCATCTATCTTATTAAGGCCTTTCAGAGTACTTTCGAGCTTGCCCTGAACAAATTCAGGGAGTTGTCCGCTATTTCTTTTATCCCAATACCTTATTGCTCCCACATTCACCTTAATGGCATTCAGCGGCTGGTTAATTTCATGCGTAATACCGGAGGCTATAACCCCAATAGAAGCCATGCGTGAAGACTGTTCAATCATCTGAGCAGCCTTTAGGTTACGTTGTTCTGCCATCAAATGTTTTTTCATCTGCACATTACGTTCCCAGGCATTGGAAATCAAACGTACGATAGTTGCAAACTCATTCACTTGTTCTTCTGTCCACACATAACGTTCTTTCTGAGCAAACCCTGCAATGCCAAATATCCTGTCTCCTATCCGGATTACAAAAAGCACAATAGATCCAATCTCTCTGTTTTGGTAAAAGACCTGCTCTTCCTGGTTCATATTTGAAAGATCATTGGATACAAAAACGCCTTTTTCTTTAATCACATTAATAATGCGCTGGAGCTTAAAGTATTCTTCTTCTTCCAGTTCCTTTATGCCTCCTCCTCGTTGAGATATATTGCTGCCAATGATCGATTCAATATTCTCTTCTCTATTTAAGTGATACAAAGACACTTTTCCAATATGGTAATTGTCGATGATAGCCTTCAATATCTGATCGGTCACAATAGTAAAATCATTGGTGGAGTTCAGCAATGA
>JBFHEL010000092.1:0-11561 GCA_041584155.1 Saccharicrinis sp. | reverse complement strand
CATTCGATACAAACAAGCTTTTTTTAGCTCCTAACAAGGGATTAAAACGGTGTAGTTCATCGCGTTTTTCTTTATCTAAATCAAAATAAGCCAGTTGATCATCTGGTGTTCCTTCAAAATCAACAGTAATTGATAATTCAGAACTGGAAAGCTGTTTATTTTCAATTGTTAGAAAATTAAGTTGTCGTTTAAAACCGGCATCCTGATCATCTATTTTCAAGGCTTTAATATTCAAACCCTTATTAAAGTAAAAGACCAATTGCTCAGGATATTGTCCATTATCGCTATTTAAGGTAAACTGTATATTTCCTCTAATAATCTGCTTTTCCTGTTCTATTTGAATATCATAATGGGTAATAAAATATCCGGCATTAATGGGTAATTGTTTTTCGAGAAATGCCATTTGCTGCACCTCTTTTTCTATGGCATTTTTATTTAGCAGATAAGTAAAAATCCCTCCCAAAGCGATAACTAATAATACAAAGGCAGGCAATAACATGATCTTTTTTCCCCATGCTGTTTGCGACAGTCGGGGTAGCTTGTAAACGGTAAGAAACATAAAGGCCAAACCGATAAATAGATATCCTCCGCGAACAAACATCAGTTGGGTAAAATTACCCAAACCAATATACGAGGAGTACGCCAGAGGAGTAAAAAAGCCCAGAAAATCCCACACCCCAAAATGCGATGACTTTAAATAAAAAAGGGAGGTAGCAATATATCCCAATACCAAAATAAATGTTATAGCTTGGTTTTTAACCAATTGCATAACAAAGAAGGAAATACCCAACACAAAGGTTAAAGTAGGTATGGAGATAATAAAAGGATAAATTAAATAGGTAAGAAGACTAAATCCGGCATCGGGACTAATCACATTAATAACAAAAGTAAAGGCGAGCACTAATAAATTTAAACCCCCAAACACATAAAATATACCCAGAGTTTTTCCAAACACATACTCAAAATTCGACATACTCCTTACATATATCACTTCGGTAGTATCTAGCTTTTTATCACGGCTTAAAAAATCGGAAGAAAGAAATACAGCAATAATAGATTGCACTATATTTAAAATCCAAAGGTTCATATAAACTATACCCCCGGGTAATATTCTATCCTCAAAACCTGTATTTCCTACTTCGGTTGATTCAACAATATTAAAGAAGAGCAGAAAAACAATGATAACAGCAGAAAAAATTCGAAAAAACCAGCTACGCAATAAGGTCTTTACTTCAAATTTTGCAACGGTTAAAATAGGGCTTGTAAAACTCATTACAGATTAGTTTTAGTTGATTCATATTCCATAAAATAAACATAAGCATGTTCCAGGTTAGCCTCGATGATCTCCCCCTTAAATCCGTTTGAGTTGGGTGAAATCAACTCCACTTCGTACCCATCAACCCCGGGAATAGTGGTAATCACCGGATATCTCTGTTTAAAGTCTTCCATTTGGTCAAATGAAACCTGTGTCTTCCATACTTTCCCCTGAGCCAATTGTAAAAACTCATCGGGGCTACCTGTAAAACCTATTTGTCCTTGGTTTAAGAGTGCCATTTGATTACAGGTGCTGGATATATCTCCAACAATATGGGTGGAAAGGATAATAATCACATCTCTTTGACTCAGGTCGGCCAGTATATTTCTAAAACGAATACGCTCCTCCGGATCCAAGCCTGTTGTAGGTTCATCTACCACAACAATCTTAGGATCGCCAACAATAGCCTGGGCAATACCCAAACGCCTTTTCATACCTCCTGACAACTTACTGGCAAAGCGGTTACGCACTTCATACAGTCCTACCTGTTCCAATAATTTCTCAACCTCAATGCTACGTTGTTTGCGGCTGGCTATTCCTGCCAAAGATGCGGCATAATCCAGAAACTCATAGGTTTTAAGCTTGGCAAAAAAACGAAAATCCTGCGGCAGGTATCCTATCATGGATCTTATCTGTTTACGGTTTTTATTTAAATCCAAGCCATTTACTTTAATTGTTCCGCCCGATGATTCGAGCAGGGTCACCAGTATTTTCATCAAAGTTGATTTACCGGCTCCATTAGGACCCAACAGACCAAACATCCCGGATTGAATCTCCAGATTTACATTAGTTAATGCCTGATGCTTGTTCTTGTATACCTTATTCAGGTTTTGTATAGAAATATCCAATTTGTTGAGATTTTGTATTAGAATAATCGCATTAAATATACTATTTGTTTAGCACTCTATTGAATTAAACCGCAAAAGAAGATCCCGTATATGTGTTACCACTACAGAACCTTCCTTACTCACACTAAAACTTATAATTTAGAACTATGATTCCATTTCCGAGTCCAATTCAGCACCTCTTACCGGACAATCTTCATTAAAACGAGGTCTTTCTCCTCTCATTTCGGAACGTTGGCCTTTTTTCATTCCCTTTTTCATCATGTGACCTTTTTGGCCACCTCTGCCTTCAAAACCTTTATTACCGCCACGAGCATCAAATAATATTTTTTGCTCATCGTTTAGTATATTACGTATCTTTTGTTTTTGAGCAAATTGTTTTTTAGCCATTTCTGTTTTTAAATCACCTATCTCCTCAATTAAGTTATTGGCTTTCTTCATGTCTACATTATCACCCACCGAAACAGATTTTAAAGTAGCCCTTTTCACTTCCAGTTCATTTTTCAGGGGTGTCATTTCTTTCATAAACTCAAGTCTAAGCGATTTCATTTGTTCTTTCTGTTCTTCGCTCAACTTTAAGTCATCACCTTGTCTACATTGCATTCCTGGTCTGTTTTCTGACCTTTGGCTTTCTGATTTTTGACTCCATGCAGTTCCAATTACCAATATCGATAATAGTCCAACTGTAGCTAAACCTCTTAATAAATTTTTTGTTTTCATAACTAAACTTTTTAATCAATTATTTTTTTTAAAAATCTCGTATTCTTTCCTTTTGGAAAGGGCATAACTCTTGCTTTTTGAAGATTAAAATATCTTCAATTAATTACAAACCAATAAATTACAATAGGTATAAATTATTTGTTCTTATTCCCTTCGCCTCTACGTTTCTGAGGCCATCGGTTAAACTTTTTCATCATATGATTAACAATAGTATCAAATTGCTCTTTTTGATTTTCATCACAAACCTCACGCATCGATTTAAAATGTTGAAGTGTAGCTTTTTCAACCATTACTTTATACTGCGCCATCACCAGTAATAAGGAATCACTTAGTGCTGTTTGATCAGCAAAAAAACTATGCGATAATTGCATTCTTAAATCATCATGTTTTTTATTCAGCTCTGTTACTTCTTCAAAATATTCTTTTCTTAGCCTCTCAAAATCAACCTGTTGCTCTTCATTCAACTGTAGCTTATCGATAAAAAAGCCCATTCCCTTTTCATTTTTACCGTCCTTATTGCGTTTTTCTTGTGTAAAACGTTCGGGCATTTCAGGTTTTTCCCACCACAAGCGCCACGAAAAAACATTTAATACAATAAGAAATGCTATAATTATATGATAATATTTTTTTGCCATCAGATTAATTATTAACGATTAACAGATCATCAGAATAAATAAAATCATTGGGAAACATATTGTAATCAGCACTAACCAACTCTATGCTTTCCTCCTGACTAACAGACTCTTGATTATCTGCAAAAAAATAAAAATTAGCCACATTTACCAGGATAAAAATAACGAATGCAGGTTTTAAAATATAACTCAGTAAGGGAAAAAAAACCTTCTCTTGCTCCAACTGTTCTACTTTACCCAAAACTCTGGTAGTAAAAAATGGCGAAGCAGAAACACGCTGCTGCTTTGCACTACTCAGAAGTATATTGTCTATCTCTTTATTTAAATTATCCTTTTTCATATGTTTATAATTTTCTTTCAATGGTCATATAGCCTGTCCCGCGAAATGCGGGAGAACTCGCCAGAATTAATCATCCTTTTGTGTGCGAAACAATTCCCTTGGCTCGTTTCATCTCTCTTCAATTTATCAGGTGCCCTTGTCAATATAATTATTTATTCATGCTATTCTCAATGAAATTATTTATTGATACATACACACCTCATGTTTTTTCCTTCCTAGGTCTCTTTACAATTATTTAGACGTCAACAAAAATAAATTCCTTCGCAAATATTACAAATAATCTTTTATTTGCTTCTCGAGTAGTTGTTTTAACTTCTTTTTAGCTCTCACTATGAGCGACTCAACACTTTTTACCGAAGTTTTTAATATTCCGGCAGCTGTTTGTTGATCAAAACCTTCAATCTGTGTTAAAACAAAGGCCTCTTTTTGACGGGTAGGTAACTTACCAAGCCCCCAGTATAACAACTCTTTTCTTTGCTGCTGAATAATTTGTTCATCTGCACTGGAGCCATTATTACTTTCCCATACTGCATTCTTATGATCATCCAAATAACTTACCAATCCACTACCTCGTTTAACCCGTTTTATCTTGCGTAAAAAATCAATCGATTTATTAGAAGCAATACGATAAATCCAGGTTGATAAAGCAGCCTCTCTTTTAAAGTTATTCAATGATTTAAATAATTCAACAAAGACCTCCTGAGCAATATCTTCAGCATCGGCTAAATTATTGGTATATGAATAACAAATATTTACCACACGATCTTTAAAATGATCAACCATCTTAGCAAAAGACTGATAATCACCCTCAATTGAGCGCTCAACTAATATATTCTCTGTTTCCTGAATCACCTTTATAACCTGTTACATTTCCATAGACGCTATTAAAAATAAAATCCTTCGCCAAGGAATAAAAATAATCAATTCATACTACTTTAATCTGAAAATGATAAATATTTAATATATTTATAAAATGAAGATTTACAGTGTTCTGCTTTTATCATTCACCATCCTAAGCCAACCTTTAGCTGCTAAGGAAATAAAAGAGTTCATTCTTTTAAATTCTTATCATACCGGCTACAAATGGACTGACGACTTAACTCAAGGCGTATTGGACGGAATAGGCTCTCCCAATTCGAACAGAGTTTTTGTTGAGTACATGGATTATAAAAGATTTCAAAATAAAAATTCCTTTTATGAGCTAATTAATTTATACAAATATAAATATCAGGAACTGGATATAGATGGTATTATTTGTGCTGATAATTATGCCTTTCAGTTTTTTCTTGAAAATGGCGATAGTATTTGGGATAAAAACATCCCTGTTAATGTGTGCGGAGTAAATAATATTGAAAAATTCGACTACGACACCCTTCGCTTTAAAGCCATAAGAGAAGATATTGATGTTAAAAACACCCTGAATTCTATTCTTACACTCAACCCTCAAACAGATACATTAATTGTTATTTCAGATCAGACCTTATCGGGTAAAATATTTTTACAACAGTTCGTTGAAGGCATAAACAAGTATTATCCTTCTTTTCCCTATCAAATTATTGACGGAACAGACTATGAACATATTCACTCTAAGCTACAGAAAGTATATACTAAAAATAAAGCAATAGTATTACTCAGTTTGTATTCAAACAAATACAAAATCCCTTTAGAAATGAAGCATTTGGGAAGAGACCTGTTAAAAGAGATTGATATACCTGTATATAGCTTTTGGGAATTTTTAATGGATGATTTTATCGTTGGAGGAAGTTTAATTTCATCGTACGATCAAGGATATGCTGCGGCCCAAAATATGGTCTTAAGAATTATGAACCCCTCAGTAAAAACACTGGCTTTGCAGAAATCAAGATATCGCTTAGCCTTTGATTATAATAAAATTAAGAAATATAATCTGTCCTATGAAAATTTACCCCGGGAAGCTATTCTGGTCAACAAAAAAATCCCATTTTACATTAAACATAAAAGTGAAATCATCTTTTACTTATCCATACTACTGGTATTAATTTTACTTAACTTTTTTCTGATAAATAATATTTCACGAAGGAAAAAGATTGAATTAAAGCTAAAGATGGCCAAGGATAAAGCAGAAGAAAGCGACCGCTTAAAGTCATCTTTCCTGGCTAATATGAGCCACGAAATTCGAACACCAATGAATGCCATATTGGGATTCTCAGATATTCTTCATTCCTCTAACCTTAATAACTCAGAGAGTTATGATTATCTGGAACAGATTAAAAACAGCGGAGAAAATCTTTTAAATATTATTAATGATATTATTGATATATCAAAAATTGAATCCGGTCAGCTTCAAATCAGAAAAGAATATTTTGAACTTAGTAAACTAATCGGAAATATAGAATATACCATTAAAACACTGATAAAAACAAAAAACAAAGACATCTCATTTTCCATTGTATACAACCCAGAACATGAATTTCAGAAATTATTTGCCGATCCTTTCCGTATTGAGCAAGTACTTTTAAACCTATTAACCAATGCTGTAAAATTTACAGATCAAGGCGAAATTAAACTATTGATTATAGTCAAACCGAATCAGAATTTAGTATTTGAAGTAAGTGATACAGGAGAAGGCATCGATCCGGAAGACATGGATATTATTTTCGAACGCTTTCGACAAGCCGAAAAAACAACCAAAATGAATGCAGGAACCGGATTAGGCCTAACCATTACCCGAAGCTTGGTTAAATTAATGGATGGAACCATCCGGGTTCAATCAAAACCTAATGTTGGCACCACCTTTACCATTGAACTACCATTTTTAGAGAAGTAACTAAAAGGATTTAATCCATTACAAGCTAATATTTCTCTATTTTTACTTATTTTTTTATTTGTTCATGCTACATTTGCAAACTTTATTGCATGTATCACTAAACACAATTATTTATGCAACTGTTTTTCGACCCTGAATTTTCCCCCACTAACACTGTATTAAATCCGGAAGAATCAAAGCATTGCATTCGTGTACTTAGACATAACAAGGGGGATGAAATTACTATCTTAAACGGCAATGGGACGCTATTTACAGCACAAATTATTGATGCAAACCCCAAAGCCTGCAAACTGGAAATTTTAAACCAAACAATAGAGAGTGAACGACCATTCAGCTTGCATATGGTAGTTGCTCCTACAAAAAATATTGACCGCTTTGAATGGTTTTTAGAAAAAGCCACTGAAATAGGCATAGAACAAATTACACCCATTATTTGCGAACACTCAGAAAGAAAAATTATTAAACCCGAACGACTTGAAAAGGTAATTATTGCTGCTACCAAACAATCTTTAAAATCTTATAAACCAATTTTAAATCCCATCATCAGTTTTAAAGATTTTATTGCAAAAGATTACAGCAACATGCATCAATTTATAGCACACTGCTATAACAGCCCTAAAGAGTTACTAAAAAACAGCTATTCTACAAATACTAACGTGATCATACTCATAGGGCCTGAAGGTGATTTTTCGGAAGAAGAAGTAAAAAGAGCCATAGAAAATGGCTTTGCTCCTGTATCACTGGGTAAAGCCAGATTACGGACTGAAACAGCCGCAATTATGGCTTGTACAACTATTAATTTGATTAATCAGATGGATTAAATATAATCGGCTAAGGTTTGGTCTTTTAAAAAATCACGAAATTTACAGGCCAAGGCCTCTGCCAAATCGCCCATAATACATTTCTCAAAAGGACAACGAGCTTTATTACCAGGACAGCCCTGAACCTCAACCGGTCCCTCAATAACCTCATATAAATCCAGCAGACTGATTTCTTTAGGATCTCTTTTTAACACAAAGCCTCCACTGGGTCCCCTGTTTGATGCCACATAATTTTCTTTGGCTAATCGTTGAAAGACTTTAGCCACATGGTGTCGAGAACTATCAATCAGTTCTGAAATCTGATTTACGTTTAATTTTTGATCGGTCTTAGCAATCAACACCATGCCATGTAATGCAATAGAGGCAGCTTCAGACAGTGTAATAATTTTTGACATCCTTTAAAATTAAAAATTCAATACGTAATTAATCAAAACTTGAAGTATAGAAAAAAGACAGGTGCTTTTGTTTATAAAGATATATTTTTTATGCTTACTATAAACCTTTTTGCAACAAAAAAGCCGCAACTTTTGATAGTTGCGGCTTCAATATATTATAAAAGCTTACTTACTTTCTTCAATTAAAGTTTTTGTGGTAAGATCACAAACTTCGGTAGGACCAAAATATTGAATAGGTCCTGGATATACATATTTAGTATTAATTGCCCAATCATCGCGTTTGCTTGCCAAAGCTTTAAAAGGAGCTCCATCCAATTCTACTAAAGCCTTTTGAATCACAGGCTTCATTTCTCCATGACGACGTTCCATATTCATCATCATAGTAACAGGTACACCACCAGCAACCCACTCGTCGGCAGAAGCGGTTAAATTACGAACAGATGCCATATAACCCGTTTTACCTTCAGCAATTAAAACAGAAGCAGTATAACCTAATGAATAGCAATAATCTGCATCAAAGTTAGAAGGCGCTGCACAACGTCCTTCATATCCAAAGAAGTGACCCTGAGCTGAAAATTTACCCACATATCCATCTTCTTTTTTCATTTTCTTTAATTTAGCTTTTACCATATCAATTAAAAGCTTCTCTGTTTCAATCATTGATACCTGAACGTTTCCGTGTGGATCGCGATCAAGCATTAACTGATTGGCAAAGTTATTTGGCAAACTTTTAAATACTTCAGCCACATCAGCAGAAAGCTTTGCAGCAACAAAGTCTCTTTTTTCTTTGTTTGTTTCAATAACGTTTACTTCTGCTTCGTGATGAGCTAACAAATCATTTAATTCACCAATTAACTTTTTCATTGCAGGAATAAACTCTACCAATCCTTCAGGAATCAATACAGTACCGAAGTTTTCGTTATTAGCTGCACGTGCAGCAACATTATCAGCAATGTAAGTTACCACCTCATCCAAAGTCATATTTTTCGCTTCAACCTCTTCCGAAATAATAGTAATATTTGGTTGTGTTTGAAGTGCACACTCTAAAGCAATATGAGAAGCTGAACGACCCATTAATTTAATAAAGTGCCAATATTTTTTAGCCGAGTTAGCATCACGCTGAATGTTACCTATCAACTCACTATACACTTTACAAGCTGTATCAAAACCAAATGAAGTTTCAATCATTTCGTTTTTAAGGTCACCGTCAATTGTTTTAGGACATCCAATCACCTGAACACCGGCGTTAATTTGCTTATAATATTCAGCTAATACACAAGCATTGGTGTTTGAATCATCACCACCAATAATTACAAGAGCACGAATACCTAATGCTTTACAATTCTCCAGACCCTTATCGAATTGAGCAGTTTCTTCAAGCTTAGTTCTTCCTGATCCAATAATATCAAAACCTCCTGTGTTTCTGTAGTGATTAATAATATCGTCAGATAACTCAATATACTGGTTGTCAACTAAACCTCCAGGACCACCTAAAAATCCATACACTTTATTGGCAGGATTAAGTTTTTTTAATCCGTCATAAATGCCAGAAATAACATTATGACCACCAGGAGCCTGACCTCCGGAAAGGATTACACCAACACTAATTTGTTCTGTTGATGCATTTGAAGCGCCTGTTTCAAAGCTTAACACAGGCATTCCGTAAGTGTTTGGGAAAAGATTTTTAATCTCAGCCTGGTCTGCAACCGACTCAGTTTTCTTTCCTTCTACAATTTTTACAGAACCTTTTAAGGCTTTAGGTAATTTTGGAGAATAGCTCTCTCTTGCGATTTGAAGTGGACTTTTAATCATCTTATCCAAATATTTTAAATAGTTTTTAGAAAATTTCAATTTCAATTCAACCTCAAACAAATTCGCAAACAAGACGTTATCATGTAAATGATACAGTCCTATTGCGTCTGAAATCAAAGCACTGCAAAATTGTTTATATTTTTTCAATTTAGAAAAAAAAGTCCTACTTATTTACGTCTTAATACTTATTTAAACTCAATATCTTTTAACCTATCCATATCCCCAATCCAGACCAATCAGATCTTCAAAAAACGCAATCCTTATCGTAAGCAAACACCCATCTACTTTTTACAAGGTAAATAAGTCAGATAATTAACCAAAATCTTATAGCTTTTTTATATATTTATAAGGTACTCATTTACAAATTATTTTAATGGGTTTACAATTTTGCAAACCATAATAACCAGAACATATTACAATTATAATCGTGTATGCCCAATAATTTGCCCCAGTCATACCGGTTTTATTTAACAACACTTCGTATTAGTGTTATATTTTTTTTTGTAAACCACCTAAAACTAAAACTAATGAACCAGAAAAAATTAACCATTGGTATACTCACCGGCGGAGGCGATGTACCCGGATTAAATCCTGCAATTAGAGCAATTACCTTAAGAGCAATTAGAGAAGGATACGAAGTTATAGGTATAAAAAACGGATGGAAAGGGGTAATTAGTATCAATAGAGCTAAACCTTTGGAGGAGCAGGAATATTGCATCCCATTAAAAGAAGCCACTGTAAATAAAATAGGCCGCTCTGGCGGAACATTTCTTCATTCAAGCAGAACCAAGGCAACTAAAGTGGCTCAAAAGGATATGCCCGATCATTTAAAACATATTTACAAAGATGAATATACCGATTTAACCGATGAAGCTGTAGCTAACCTCAAGTATATTGGCATTGATTATTTAATACCCATAGGTGGTGATGATACCTTAAGTTATGCTGTCCGCCTGCATCATGAAGGAATAAAAATCATTGGAATACCTAAAACGATGGATGGAGACGTACCTGGTACCGAATACTGTATAGGCTTTAGTACCTGTATCACCCGCACCATTGAATTAACCCATGCGTTAAGAACCTGCGCTGGCTCGCACGAGCGTTTCCTGGTATTGGAAGTATTTGGCAGAAATGCTGGTTTTTCGGCTCTAATGCCCACTATTGGAGGTGCGGCAGACCGCTGTGTCATCCCTGAATTTTGCATTAATACCGAACACCTGACTGAGTTAATGGTTGAAGACCGTAGAAACAACCCTAGTAATTATTCTGTTGTATTGGTTTCGGAAGGAGCTACCTTTGAAGGTTTGGATATAGTATATGCTGATGCCACCACCGATGCTTTTGGACATAAAAAACTTGGGGGCATTGGCGAACTGATTGGCAAAGAATTAAAAAAACATTCTCCAAAGTTTAATAACGGACATGAAATTAATATTATTAACCAACGATTAGGTTACCTGGTCAGATCGGGCCAACCAGATGCTTTAGATTCTATCATCCCCACTACCTATGGAAATATGGCTCTTGACCTTATAAAAAAGGATGAATCAGGTTATATGGTTTGTATAAAAAACGGAAAATTTGATTACGTTTCAATAGAAGCTGTTAAAAAAAACAGCAAGGGCGAAAGCGTTAAAAAAGTTGACATAGCCAAATTTTACGACACAAACAGATACCGCCCTATTTTTCAGAATATTATAGGCAATCCAATGATGTTTTTAACAACCGATCATAGCTAAGCAGCCAGGTAAAACGCTAACTTTTTTAATGAATATTGTTATTTGTTTCTATAGTTATATCTTTGAAGCAAAATTTTATGAATGCCCCGTTACTCTATTATTATACCGGTATATAACCGGCCACAAGAAATTG
>JBFHEL010000091.1:0-11562 GCA_041584155.1 Saccharicrinis sp. | reverse complement strand
TAACAGTGCAGGTTTATGCGATTAGTAAAGAGTTTTTTTGCCAGTGATGCTTTAACGCTTGCTCCCCTATTATTGGGGAAGGAGCTAGTTCGTCATTATGATGATGGGCGTATTGAGCAATTTATGATTACTGAAGTAGAGGCCTATTGCGGAGAGGAGGATTTGGCCTGCCATGCCAGTAAGGGCCGAACAAAGCGTACCGAGATTATGTATCATGATGGGGGTAGGGTGTATGTATATTTAATCTATGGGATGTATTGGTTGCTTAATTTTGTTTGTGGCGAAAGGGACGATCCGCAGGCTGTTTTAATCAGAGGGCTTAAGGGGGTGTCAGGTCCCGGACGTGTAGGAAAGGTATTGGAATTGGATAGTTCATTTTATGGTGAAGATATTTTTTCTTCTAATCGTATTTGGATTGAAGAGGGGTTTAATGAAAACATGACCTATCAATGCACCAGGAGAATTGGTGTTGATTATGCTGGTGAAATTTGGAGTAATAAGTTATTTCGTTTTATTTGTGTATAATATTTCTTGGAGAGGACGGTCCTTTCTGTTGTTGAGGTTTATATATTGCTCTATGTTCTGTAGTCTTCTCATTTCAAATGGTATCCTTTCTTTATTGCTTAATAATAGAATGCCAGTCTCGTAGTCAATGCGTTTGATGTGTTTCAGGTTAACCAGAAGGTGAGGGTGGCATCGGACAAAATGATAGTCGTGCAGCATAGATTCGTAATGACGTAAGGGTTGATTTATTTCAATAATCTCGTTGTTGGTGGTGTAAAAATGAGAGACCGAATAATTCGACTCTCCATAAATAATATCTTTAATGGCTACCGACAAAATTTTTTTGGAGGTTCTGAATACAATTTGTTTTTCTGCTTCAACTGTGTTTTTAAAGAAGGTTTGCATCTTCCTCTTGTAATCATCATCCTTTAAGGATAAGATGACATTGTCAAATGTTAATAGTAATTCGCTGATATCTATAGGCTTGTAAATAAAGTCGATGGATGATAATTTAATGTCGTCCAGAGAGAATTCCTGGTAGGCTGACATGAAAATTACTTTATAATTTAGTTCGGTAGTATGCTTTACTACTTCAATGGCAGTTCCCCCAAGCAGATGAATATCCAGGATGGCTATCTCGGGTTTAAATTTGCAAAGGGCATCTACAGTTCCCTGAACAGAGGATGTTTTTGCAATAATTTCAATTTGATTAAAATTTTGCATGAGAATTTTCTCTATCGCAGCTCGTATCTTACAATCATCATCAGCAAGCAGTACTTTTATCTTGTTCATGGTTTATTGTTAATTATGTCTGTTTTTGTTCTTCTTTATTTTATGAGATAGGTTAATAATGGGAATCTCCATTCTCACCAGTACTCCGTTCTTGCCAGGTATTCTTTCCTGCAGGTCGATAATCTCAAGGTGAGTCTTCTTTTTGGTTACCTTTTTAATGACTTCAAGTCGTTCATGGGTAATTTTCATGGCCATAGACTCATGATTTTTATCCATATTACCATTCTCTTTAGCAGCTTTCCAGCCAATGCCGTTATCTTCAATCTCTATGCCAAGACGTTCATTGTGATTAAAAAAACGTACCAGAATCTGCCCGTTTTCTCCTCGTGTTTTGATTCCGTGTTCAATAGCATTCTCTATAAATGGCTGTGTAATCATTGGAGGTATTAATACGTAATTTTCGTCGAGCTTATGATCTGTTTCTATTTCAAAGGAAAAAGGTTCAATAAAACGCAGTCGTTGAAGCTCAAGGTAGTATCCAAGCATTTTTACTTCCTCAGCTATTGTAACATATTCGTATTGCGAACTGCGTAATACCTGTCGCATTAGTGAGGCAAAATTCGCTAGGAAGGAAGATGATTTTTTCATGTCATTTTCCAAAATATATACCTGAATAGCGCTTAGGGCATTAAAAATAAAATGAGGATTCATTTGTGTGCGCAATAGTCTTTGTTGCATGACAATGTTGTTGTATTGCGATCGCAGCTTTACATGCCAAACCATTGATGTGCCTACGATAAGTAATAAAACACAAGTAATCATAACGCTAATGATGGTTTTCTTTTGTTGGCTAATCAACTCCTTTTGCAATGTGGTTTCATTGTTAAGTATTGAAATCTGGTTTTTTGAGCTGTTTATCTCATGTATTGCTTCTGTAGTGGCCAGGTGACGTAGGTTTTCTTCGTTGAGAATACTGTCTTTGTACTGACTGGCTAATTTCAGGTAATGAAGCGCACTTTTTAAATCGTGAGTGGTTTCGTATGTTTTTGATAACAGCCGCGAGCAAACCTCAATTTGATATTTAGAGCCTATTTCCTCAGCTATATTTAGTCCTTTAGTTAGGTGAGCAATCGCATTGCTATAGTCCTTTATTTCCATATAAGTTTCTCCCAATATGGAGTAGCTTGCGGATATATTTATTTTATCACTCGATTGTATATTGTGTATAAGAGCCTGATTCAGATACTTTATGGCCAGAGAGTATTGTTTTTTTATGCGATAGATATCTCCCAGGCTATTGTAGCAAATGGCTTTTCCGACAGAAGATCCTATCTGTGTGTTGTAGTCAAGTGACCTGTTGAAATAAATCAGGGCTGAATCAGTTTGTCCTAATTCTTTAAGTGATTCACCTATGTTGTTCGCATTTATGGCCAGGCCTAAAATATTCCCTCTTTCTTTGGCTATGTTATATGATTTTCTAAAATATTCGATACTGGCATGGTAGCGTTTCAGGTTAAGATATACATTGCCTAAGCCGTTTAAAGCCACGTTTTTTTGAAAAGTATCCTGAATGCTTTCTGCTATCTGCATAGCTTCCATGTGCAGATCTAAAGCATGTTTATTTTCATCGATACGGCGGTAAATGACGGCTAGCATATTTGTGCTTTCTGCTAAAAGCACCGGATTGTTAATCTCCCGGGCCAGTTGAGTAGCCTTTCTTGCGTAATGTAATGCCTGGGTGTAATCCGATAGGTTACGATACCTTATGCCTACACTATTATAGATGAGGGCTAGTTGTTGTTTGAAGTCGTTTTTTAATGCAATTTCTTCTGCTTGTTTTAAATAGTCATCAAACGCAGCCTCTGAAAGCATATGAGAGATGTAATGATTTTCCGATTGTCTTATAAGACTGGATACTATGGTAGAGTCGGTTTCTTGTAATGAACGACTGCCGGGTGGTGCTAGTGCATCCGGGGGAGGTGTTTGGCAGCCCTCTGCGCTTAGTATAAAGATGAATAAGGCAATATATAAATGGTTCATTGTTATTAATTAGGACTAAGTCAGTCTTGTTAAATTTAACAAATAATTTTTAATAAGATAGTGAGGTGTATGCAATAGTTATCAACTGGTTATAAACAACCTGAGCAAAAGATTAGACCGGGTAAGTGTTTGGTTAAATCTCACTTTATGCCAGTTGATGCTATTTTTCGTGCCTCTCTGTATTTTATCATACTATCTTTGTGTTAATTTTCTCATTCGTTAATGAAAAATAAAATGGATAAATCACTTCTTGCTATAGTATTTATTTCATGCTTTATGTTGCAATGTCATTTTCCGCGTGCAAAAAAAGGTAACACTCTTCTGACCTCAGAATTGAATATGGATAACAGGGACACGGGTGTAAAATATAATTTTGATGAAGCGGATCATGTGTGGTTTCTTGATGAATCTCTCAGGGAGATTTCGGGATTGGCTTTCGACGAGAATAGTAATTTTATAGTTGCAGTAAATGATGAAAAAGGGATCGTTTATTTTATAGACGTGGAGACCGGGAAAATACAGTATAAGAACCGGTTTGATAATGATGGAGACTATGAAGGAATAGCTGCTTATAACGGGTATATTTGGATTTTGAAAAGCAACGGTAAGTTGTATAAAGTGGGAAAAGAAGGCGAAAGAGTCTCGGAGCTGAATACTCCGCTTTCTTCATCTAATAACACAGAAGGGTTATGTTTTAATCAAGATAAGTCCAAATTATTAATTGCCTGTAAGGGGATTTCATTAAATAAAAAAGATAAAAAAAGCACTAAAGCGATATATGAATATGATATTCGTAAAGAAAAGCTCAAAAAAAAACCGGTATTAAGTATTCATCATAGCCAGTTTAGTGATTATATTAACGAGCATTTTGGTCAAATGAAAAAGGTGCAGAAAGCGCTGTTGTTAAATCGGGCAAAGGTATTTTCGCCATCGGCCATAGCTGTACACCCTAACAATGGAGATATTTATATTCTTTCGGCACGCGGAAGTATGATGACAGTGTATGATGCCAGACATCAATTAAAGTCCTTGTCTTTCTTTAATCCGCAAAGTGTTCCGCAACCCGAAGGCATATGCTTCGATAAGAAAAATAATGCATACATAAGTACTGAAGGTAAAAACAATAAGGGAAAATTATTTGTTTTTAAACCGTTGTAAGTCAGTAGTGAGTGATTTGTGTAAATTGTAATAGATTATGAAATATTTTATATCCTTTTTTGTTGGACTGATGATTGTAGCTTGCAGTACAATAAAAGACCCTTATTATTCTCCGGACAATAAGGAGTGGGTAAGTCATATAAAAACATCTGATAAGTCATTAATCCACTCTTTGTTTTTGGTTGGTGATGCTGGAAAACTTGATGATGGCCATCAGGGAACAAATTTTGTTTTAGATGCCGTGAGGGCAGATCTTGAGAAAACGCAAAGCACCTCAACGCTGGTGTTTCTGGGGGATAATATTTACCCTTCAGGGCTTCCATCTAAAGACAATGAAGCACGAGCTAAAAGTGAATTGATTTTGAATGCACAACTTGAGCTGGCTAAATACTGCAAGGGTAATACCTATTTTATTCCAGGTAATCACGATTGGAGTGAGCGAAAGAAAAATAGAGTAAAAGCGATTAAGCGACAAGAAGATTATATTGAGGATTATTTTGATAAGGATTTTCAATATGATGTAAAGATGTATCCCGGGGGTGGTTGTGGTGATCCTAAAGTGAAAAAAATAAACAAAGACCTTGTTTTTGTTTTTATTGATAGCCAGTGGTGGTTAGAGAATTGGGAAAGGAATAAAAAAATAAATAAAGGCTGCGATATTAAGTCCAGAGGAGATTTGTTAGCTCGTATTGAGGAAATATTTGTGGAGCATAAAAATGATCAGATTGTTTTGTTGATGCACCACCCTGTTTATAGTAACGGTAATCATGGCGGTCATTTTTCTTTTAGTGATCATTTGTTTCCCCTTCGTACTCTGAAGAGCTATTTGTGGATCCCATTGCCCGTTGTAGGCTCTCTTTATCCTGTGTTAAGAGAAACAAGCGGATCGGTGCAGGACTTAAGTAATCATAAATATCAGGAATTAACTCAGGGTATCAATCAAATTGCAAGCGATCTGGATGTGAATGTCATATTTGCTTCAGGACATGAGCATAACTTGCAATATTTTGATAAGGATAAGATTAAACATATCATTAGTGGTTCTGGGAGTAAGCATTCATTTGCCCAGGCTGGCAGAGGAGCTGATTTTGTGCGTGAGGCCAGAGGTTATGCCAAGGTGCTTTTTTATGAAGATATGGAGACCTGGTTGGAATATTATACCATTCAGGGCTTTGAGGCTGAGCCTCACTTGGAATTTCGTACTCAAATCAGGACTCCCAGAGCGGGTACCATTGAAACACAAAAGGAATATCCTGCTATCTCCAAACAGGATACTGTTGTTGCCGCCAATAGTAGTTTTGTTGCCCGAAGGATGAAAACGTTTTGGTTGGGTGATCAGTATCGTGATATCTGGACTACAGAGGTAAAGGTGCCCTTTGTTAATCTGGAAGAGGAGTTAGGTGGCTTGACGCCTATAAAAAAAGGCGGAGGTATGTCTTCAAATTCATTGCGAATGGAGGCGATTGACGGAAAAGAATATATTCTTCGCTCCATTAATAAGGATTACACCAAGTTGGTTGATCGTAAATTTGGTCAGCTGAAATTGATGGATATTATGAAGGATCAAAATAGTGCCAGTCATCCTTATGGTGCTCTGATGTTGCCATCTTTGTCGCAGGCGGCAGGCATTTATTACACCAGTCCCAGATTGGTTTACCTGAAGCATCAGAAGCAGATGGATAATTATAACGAGCTATTTCCTGAAGACTTATACCTACTGGAGCAACGTCCCAGTGGTGACTGGAGCGATGCTGCTCAGTTTGGCAACTCCAGGGAGATTATTGGGTATACCGACTTACTTGAAAAACTGCGGGAAAAGAAAACGCATTTTATAGATCAGGAATGGGTTCTTAAATCAAGAATTTTTGATCTCTTGGTACATGATTGGGACAGACATGATGACCAGTGGCGATGGGCATCGTTTGAATATGAAGATAGTACGGTGTATCGACCTATTCCACGCGACAGAGATCAGGTTTTTTATAAGTTTAAAGGTTTAATTCCTCAGTATGTATCCACTTTTCTGGTAAAAAAATTTAAAACCATGAAAGGGAACCTGAAGGATGTTAAGAATCATTCTTTTAATGCACGATATTTTGATCGTTATTTTCTCAATGAGTTGGAGTGGAAAGACTGGGAGATAATTATTAAACAGCAACAGGCTTGTATGACTGACCAGGTTCTGGAAGAATCGCTGAATGACTTGCCTTCTGAAGTTGTTGATTTGAACAGGGAAATTCCTGAAATGCTTAAGTCGCGCAGAGATCATATGCTTGAAATAGGTCATAAATTATATCGTTTCCTTGCCAAAGAAGTGGAAGTGACGGGAACCGATAATGATGAGATATTTATTATCGATCGAAAAAAGGATGGAAGTACACTTGTGCAGTGTTTTATCGAGAGAGATAAAAAGGAGGATATACTAAAATACAGCAGAACTTTTTATCCTAATGAAACACGTGAGGTTCGGCTTTATGGATTAAGGGGAAAAGATAGTTTTGTTATTCAGGGCGCTAAACAAAATAAAATCAAAGTCAGAATCATTGGAGGAGAGGATGACGATAAAATTAAAAATGAAACAGCAGGTGCTAATATTTACGCCTATGATTTAAAGGATGGGATAAAAATTAAAGGTGAGGGAATACACAATAAAACATCGGACGACGATGTGTACATTAATGATTATGATAGAAAAGGATTTAAATACAATACGAATATTCCGTTTTTTCGTGGAGGATATACAAAAGATGATGGAATTTGGTTGGGTTTGTCCGCTCTGAATACCATTAATGGATGGCGTGCTGATCCCTATAAGGCTAAACAAAGTGCTTATTTTGAGGTAGCACCGGGTAGTCAGGATGCTTTTAAATTTGGATATAATGGACATTTCCCCGATGTTATAGGAAGAGTAGATTTGCGACCTTCTTTTTATGTTGACTATCCAAGCTTGGAAAATTATTTCGGCTACGGGAATGAGTCAGTAAATTATGGGTTAAAAAAGGAGTATAACTGGGTTACTTTAACAGGTGCTAAAATCAAACCGTTGCTGTCGCTGCAGAGTCAAAATGAACATTTTATTTTTGATTTTGGACCGACCTATCAAACCCTGGAAATTCAAGGCAGAGAAGATAGAGTGTCGAATGATAGTATTATTGGTTTTACCTTATCCGAACTGCAACGTAAGCACTTTGCAGGAGCAGAGGCTCATTTTACCATGAAGTCTATTGATAAAGAATATAACCCAGCCAATGGCTTTCTTTTTTATGCTGGACTGATCTATCAATATAACCTCACTAATGAGGATGATTTAATCAGATTTAATACCTATTCCCGGGTTTATTTTACCTTGAGTAATTATCCTAAAATAGTTTTAGCGAACAATATTGGTTTTGAAACCATCGAAGGAAAAGCACAGTTTTATCAAACCCCAAACCTGGGTAACCTGACTAACCTGAGGGGGTACAGAAAGAATCGATTTAGAGGCGAAACGGCTTTTTATGAGAATCTTGATTTGCGATTTCATCTTTATGATTGGGATAATCATTATCTTCCGGTTGATTTGGGTCTGATAACCGGCTTTGATATTGGCAGAGTTTGGGAGGAAAATGAATCTTCCAGGCGCTGGCATAATAGTAAAACTGTTGGTCTTTGGTTTGACGTATTGGAAATGGTCGTTCTGCAACCTTATTATTCATTTACCGAAGAGGATGATTTATTTAGTTTTAGAATGGCATTTAGTTTTTAATAACTATTTGGATGTAACGTTTATTAGATATACATTGCGTCGTATTATGTATAGTATGCAATGAATCCAATAACCACAAAACTAACCCATGCATCAACTATAAATGATGTATATTTTCTATTGTCAGAGTATCTAACCAATACTTTAAATGAATCGGTATGTATATTGCTGCAGTTAGATGATAAGCAAAATGAGGCTTATGTGTATGATTTAATAGGGTTGCACAGGCCTTTGTTTAACAAATTAATTCGTATTTTAGGGTTAAATCCCGTGGGTAAAAGATTTAAAAATTCACCCTATGGTGCCAAATACTTTTATTCTTCCAGTACACTCCAGTCATTTAGTGGTAATTTGTATCAGCTTGCAGATGGTCTGGTTCCGGAGTGGATTTGTCAACTGATCGAGTCTGTTTTTGATATCAAAAATATTCATTTTATAGGGCTTAAGCACGAAGAAGTGATCATTGGCTGTGTTCTGGTTTTTCCAAGAAAGGAGGATAAGCGCTTTTTTGAAGAGGTCAACAAGAATATTCCCTTGTTTTCCATGCGGATGAAAGAAATTATGGATTCCTATAAACAGGAGATATTTGGTATGGATACCCGCGAGCGATTTACCCGGGCGATTATTAATAACATAAGTCATGAAATCAGAACCCCCCTTAATGGTATTGTTGGATTAATTGATGCCGGCTTGCAGTTGCTCGATAGTCATGAGGACACTAAAGCATTAACCAGTGTAATTTGGAAAAACTCTTTGGAGCTCACCAATAAGTTGGATAATCTTTTACTTATATCGGATCTGGAATCAGGAGCCGCTTCCTTTGCTATTCAAAAGCAACCCCTGCAAATTGTTGCTATGGAACTGGAGCAGTTGGTAAGGAAGTTAAATTTTGAGTTTAAAGACAGGCGTATTGTACTCAATAATCTTTTTCAGGAAGATAATCAGTTCCTTATTTCTGTTGATCTCTATTATTTAAGAATAGCGATTAATGAATTAGTAATTAATGCCCTTAAGTTTTCGGAAAAAGATGTTGTTGTTAATATAAAGGCAGATAGTTGTTTTAAAGTAGAGATCGTGGATAAGGGGATAGGGATGACAGCTGGAGAAATTTCGGAATATGTGAAAGCCTTTAGTCGCAATAAAGAAATTAAAGAACGCTATACCGGTATGGGTATTGGCTTGAGTATTGTTAAGCGTATTGTGCAAAAACATGACTGGAAGATTGATCTTCAGTCAGAGCCGGATAAAGGAACGATTATAACAATTGATTTAGCTGAAATGGCAAAGGGCAATCAAGTTGCATGTTGAATTGCCAATTTTGCTTACAAAGTCTGCGGTAGGCCTATTAACAAAAAAAGGTTGAAATCATTGATTTCAACCTTTTTTTTGTTGTCCCATTAGGGCTCGAACCTAAACTCTTCTGGACCAAAACCAGACGTGTTGCCAATTACACCATGGGACAATCCTCATATCTTTCTTTTTGAAAGCGATGCAAAATTACAGCTTTTTTTAATACGTGCAAATATTTTTTTCATTTTTTTTAATAATCTTTATTGTGTCTGTTTGTTTGGTCCTTGTATTTTCTTGTATCCCTTTATTTTAGGCTGATTGATGCAAAAAAATATTTTTTTTGAGGACTTGAATCTTCTTCGGATTGTAGGTCTATTTTCATAATAATTGGGTAATATTGTTGTATAAAATATCGTATTGCATGAGCTTATTGGTATTTCGTCAACTGAATTGGTTAAATATAATTGGGTTTTTCACCTTTTCATTTGCATTTGGCTTGTATGGTTATACCATGTCACCTACTGTAAATTTTTGGGATTGTGGAGAATTTATTGCCTGTGCCAATCATTTGGGAGTTGGACATGCGCCAGGAGCGCCTCTTTATTTGCTTCTGGCTCGTGTGTTTGCTGTTTTTGCTTCTCCAGAAAAGGTGGCTTTTAGTATCAATTTAGTTTCTGTATGTGCATCGGCATTTACTGTCTTGCTGTGTTATCATACTATTTATATGCTGATTCAAAAAGTAGATGCTGCCGCCCGCAAAACAATTGGTATTGTAGCTTCATTTATTGGAGCACTTACTTTTGCTGTTACCGATACCTTTTGGAACTCAGCAGTGGAGGCGGAGGTGTATGCCCTATCACTTTGCTTTACTGCACTTACTTTTGGGGCTACGTTAAAGTGGGATCAGAAATACCCATCAGATAATGCCAACAGGTACTTGCTTTTGGTTGTTTTTTTATTGGGATTATCGATAGGTGTTCATTTGCTAAATCTTCTTTTGATTCCGGTTATATCGGTTATTGTGTATACCCGGATTAAAGGGTTTAATGCGCTTCGTTTTATTGTTGGGGCGTTAGGTGGTGCTTTTTTGCTGTTTGTAGTATGGTTCCTGATTATTCAAAATGGCCTCTTTGTTGCCAAATGGATGGAACTGTTTTTTGTCAATCATTTTGATGCACCTCAGCATAGCGGCTTGCTTGTTTTTATGGCCTTGTTTATTTTCATTTTGATTGTCCTTCTTTTTATGAGTAAAGACAAGCCAGTGATGCGCTTTGTATGTGTTTCATTATTTTTGTTTTTTATGGGATATTCATCTTATGCCACTATACTGATCCGGTCGGGTGTTCATCCTTTTATTAACCTGAATAATCCTCACGATTGTTTTCGGCTTGAGTCGTATATAAACAGAGAACAATATGGTGTAAGGCCATTGGTGAAAGGGCCATGGTTTGGGGCAAAACCTATAGATTATACAGAGAATACAACTTATCGCTTTAATAAGGAGGGTAAATATGAAGAGTATGTAAAGGGAGAGGAAGCGATATATGATGAGGCAGATGTGAGGTATTTTTCGCGAATGTATAGTCGCCATCCTTTGAGTATAGATGGGTATCTATTTTGGGGTGATGTAAAAGAAGAAGCGAAGCCGGCTTTGAGTGATGAGGTTAAATATTTTTTGAAATACCAATTGGGACATATGTACTTTAGGTATTTTATGTGGAATTTTTCTGGAAGACAAAACCATTACCAGGGGCATGGTGACTTTTTACAGGGGAATTTTGTAACGGGTTTTTCGTTTATTGACCGCTATTTTTTAGGGAGTAGAACAAATTTGAATGCAAGGGAGCAATTTAGTGCATCAAGAAATGTATATTATCTTATCCCCTTAATTTTTGGTTTGTTTGGCTTTGGTTTCCTGTTTGGAGCACATAAAAATGTTTTAAGCATACTCGGCCTTATGTTTTTTACGATGGGACCGTTAATAGTCCTGTATTTAAACCAACCTCCTTTTGAGCCGCGAGAAAGAGATTATGTTTTTGTGGGTAGTTTTTATGCCTTTAGTTTTTTTATGGCCTTTGGTGTTTTTGCTGTGC
>JBFHEL010000090.1:0-11663 GCA_041584155.1 Saccharicrinis sp. | reverse complement strand
ACTGTTATGCATAACATTGCAAGTAGAGTAAAAATTTGTTTCATAAAAATTTATTTTTGTTAACATTAATTTACAAATATAGAAAAACCAGTTAATTGGTCAACCATTTTGGTGTTTTTTTTGATAAAAACTTTTTGTGTTATGTTGTAGTGTGTTGTTAAGTAGTATTTTAGAGTTGGTTTTAAAGATTGTAAAATATTTTATGTACAAGTTATTTTGGTCAACCAATTTTTTTATTGGGTCTAGTCTATTCATTAAGCAAATTAAATGTGCTGTTTAAGCTTTTTTTTGCGGAAAGAATGTGGTTCCGGATATTTAGCTGTAAGTTACTTATTTATAGTGGTTCAGTTTGTTTGGTTGTGTGAGGTGTAATAAATTTAAAAAAAAGAACTGTAACATTATTTAACACGATTAAAAGAGAATAGTTATGTGATTGAATATTGCCATGTGATTTATTTAATATAGATATGATATTCTAGTTTTATTAAATGTAGCTTATTTCTAGGAATGTCAGTGCTGTGATACATTGTAGTTTATGTATGGAAATTGCTTAGGAAGTAGAGTTGTTGGTTTGGCAAAAAAAACGGCTATATAGAAATTGGCAGAGTGAGAATTATGGAAGCGTGTATAAATGAAAAAAGCCGCCAAGGGCAGCTTTCTTCTGTTTTTTGTTTAATTTTTATCTGATTCTATCCATAGATCTTATCAAGGCTTCATCTTTTAATATAGCACGCAATGCCAGGTAGTTAAGGATGGCACCTGCAATAGGGAATACAGTAGTTACACTGTAGGTGAGGCTTTGTGCAGGAAGCTCTTTTAATCCCATCGAGCCAAAATAATAGATTAATCCGGTTGTGCCAATTAGTAAAGCAATATTAGCGGCACATAATCTGATTTGTAAGAAACGTTTTTTAAAGAGGAAAATAGTAATAAAGGTTACCAAAGGGCTTAAAACCAATAGTATGCTTAGTGCAATGGTAGGGATGCTCTTGCTTGTCTCGCTTGCTTGTAGCGCATTAATTCCTTTAAAACTTAGTGTGTACATGGTATCTGCCATAAATTCTATTTGATGGGAGAAAAACATGGATAGCCCAAAAGCAAAAGCTATCAATAAATAAATGGATTGTATTCGTTGTATCATCTTGTTTTTTTGCCAAAAATAAAAAGAAAAATTGTAAGGTGGCTTAATTCATAATGTTTATGCCATAAAAAAATTATTGCTTCTTTATTATTACGTGAATCATTAAAACTATATTGTTGTGTCCTTGTTTGAAAAATCAAAGCTAGTGAATAAGTCTTTTAGTAAAAAAATAATAACTTTCGCATGTTAAAATATATGATATGTCTAGAAGAATTGAAGAATCAGAATTGATTATAAACAAGGATGGGAGTGTTTTTCATTTGCACTTAAAACCAGGTGAAATAGCCGATACCATTATTTTGGTAGGAGATCCGGGAAGGGTTAAAACAGTAGCTTCTTTTTTTGAAGAGGTGGAATTGGAGCGTAAGAATCGTGAGTTTGTTAGTGTAACTGGCCGGTTTAAAGGGAAACGTGTGTCAGTTGTGGCAACCGGTATAGGAACAGATAATATTGATATCGTAGTCAATGAATTGGATGCTTTGGTGAATGTAGATTTTAATACCAGGCAGGTAAAAGAAACCCTAACAACGCTTAATTTAGTGCGTATTGGAACTTCGGGTTCTTTGCAAAAAGATTTGCCAGTTGATAGTTGTTTATTAAGTGAAAAAGCCATAGGCTTTGATGGTTTGTTGAATTTTTATGCCAATAGAAATCAGGTTGTTGACAGAGAATTTGAAAATAAATTCAAGGAGGAGCTGGATTGGAATCCACTTTTGACTTCTCCTTATGTAGTTGATGCTTCATCTGAACTATTACAGAAACTATCGGGCAATGATTTTTATACAGGAGTAACCATTTCTGCTCCCGGATTTTATGGCCCGCAGGGGCGAGTGATTCGTTTAGGGTTGGCTGATGCTGATATTAACGAAAAAATAAGTAAATTTAAGTATGGCGAGGATAGGATAACCAATTATGAGATGGAATGCTCAGCAATATATGGTTTATCAAAACTTCTGGGGCATAAAGCCGCTACTGTTTGCGCAATTATTGCTAACCGTAAGGCCGGAAAATATAGTAAAGATTACAAGCCAGTTATTGAAAGCTTAATAGAAAAGGTGTTGAATAGTTTATTGGCTTAAATTAATTGTTGGGAGAGTTAAAAGAAAAAGATCATTATGGATAAGGAAAAGGTACACGCACTTATATCGTTATTGGATGATCCTAACGAAGTAGTCTTTAACACTGTTGAAGAGGAGCTTTTAAAAGAAGAGGTAGGTGTCATTGATGAGCTTGAGAAAGCCTGGGAAAGCTCGAGGAATGATGTTTTTCAGCGTCGGGTTGAGAACATTATTCATACTCTTCAGTTGAAAGATGTAAAGAGCTTACTTTCGAAATGGATTAAAGAGGGGGCTAAAGATTTGTTATATGGTGCTTTTATTATAGCTAAATATCAATATCCTGAATTGGTTTATGATGAGTTAAATCAAAAGATTGATCGTATCCGACGGGATGTTTGGCTTGAGCTGAATGATCATCTTACTGCTTTGGAAAAAGTAAGGATTATGAATCATATACTTTTCGATATCCATAAGTTTGTACGAAATAATTCTAATTTCTTTGCACCACAAAACTCTTATATTAATGAGGTGATAGAGAATAAAAAAGGGAATCCTATCTCTTTATCTATTATTTATTCAGTTATTGCCCAGCGTCTTGGTTTACCGGTCTATGGTGTAAATCTACCTAAGAATTTCATATTGTGTTACCTGGATGATCATATGATTGAACCCCAAGATGATGAGGTTATGTTTTATATTAACCCGGTAAATAAAGGAGCTATTTTGGGACGACGAGAAATAGAGTATTTTCTTAAACAACAAAAGTTAAAGGCCGAATACTCCTATTTTAACCCTTGCTCTAACTTAGATATAGTGAAGCGACTGTTATATAATTTGTCGTATGCTTATGAAAATCAAGGTAGTGAGCTAAAGAAAGCAGAAATAAAAGAATTAATGTCACTTTTTGAGTAATTATGAATCCACTTGTGTTATTAGAACCCGCCATTGTATGGAAATATTTTGGTGAAATATGTAAAATTCCCCGCCCGTCAAAAAAAGAAGATAAGATTATTCGGTTTTTGACTGAGTTTGCGGAAAAGCAAAATCTGGCATATAAGAAAGATGATATAGGCAATGTATTAATTTCAAAACCGGCTACCAATGGATATGAAAATATTCAATCGGTCGTTTTGCAATCGCATATAGATATGGTATGTGAAAAGCATTCTCATGTCAAACATAATTTTGAGAAAGATCCCATTATTCCTAAGGTGGAAGAGGGTTGGGTAAAAGCTTCAGGTACAACTCTTGGTGCTGATGATGGCATTGGTATGGCTGCTCAGTTGGCTTTGCTGGCTTCAGATGATATAAAGCACGGAAGAATTGAATGTTTGTTTACTGTTGATGAAGAAACCGGTCTAACTGGTGCTTTTAATTTAAGAGATGGTTTTTTTAAGAGTAAAATATTGCTAAATCTGGATTCCGAAGATGATGGAGAGCTTTTTATAGGTTGTGCAGGCGGTGTTGATACGTTAGCTACATTCGATTTAGAAACAGAAACAGCTCCCGAAAAATATTTTGCCTTTAGGGTGGAGGTGTCCGGTTTAAAGGGTGGTCATTCAGGAGATGATATTCATAAGGGCTTAGGAAATGCTGTTAAAATTATGAATCGCTTTTTGTGGCAGGCTTCCCGTGAATATGATTTAAAAGTTAGTGCTTTTAAAGGGGGTAATCTACGCAATGCTATTGCACGCGAGGCATCAGCTATAGCAATGGTTCCTGTAGGTAAAAAAGAAGCTGTTAGAGTAGCCTTTAATGTATTTTATGATGAAGTATGCTCTGAGTTGGAGGAGACGGAAGCGGGTATTAAAATGCATCTTGAATCTTGTAGCTTGCCTGCCTTGGTCTGGACAAAAGATTTTCAAGTCAGACTATTAAATTCAATTTATGCTTGTCCTCACGGTGTTATTGAAATGAGCAGAAGCATAGAAGGATTGGTCGAGACCTCTACTAATCTGGCAGCAATTAAGCAAGAAGAAGGTAAGGTTATTGTTACAACCAGTCAAAGAAGTTCGGTAGAAACAGCTAAGGATAATGTAGCAGCTATGGTTCGTAGCGTTTTTGAACTGGCTGGTGCACGGGTTAAACAAGGAGAAGGGTATCCGGGATGGAAGCCGAATACTGACTCTGCGATTTTAAAAATAACACGCGATTCCTATGAGAGTTTATTCAAGCAGAAACCTGTTGTCAGAGCTATTCATGCCGGTTTAGAGTGTGGGTTATTTTTAGAAAAGTATCCGGGCTTGGATATGATCTCCTTTGGTCCAACCATTCGGGGTGCTCATTCTCCTGATGAACGTATCGAAATTGAAACGGTAAGGAAGTTTTGGTTGCATCTGCTTGATGTACTGAAAAATATTCCGGAGGAATAGTATTTAAAGCGCAGTATTCTTGAATGAAAACAGTAAGGTGTTGTGCTTACATTTAACAGGGTGTCTTTATAGACGCCCTTTGTTGCTTAAAAGAGTTGATGGACTACCTGGAGAAAACAGATATAAAATTTTACATGAGGTCTTCTTGGGAATGTAAGCTGAACTCTGTCCTGTGTTTCCGTGTGTTTTTGCTGTATTAGTGGGTAATGTTGTGTTTTTTTATTGTAAAGGACGTATTGGTCTTTTTTTTATAACTTGTCATTCATGGGGAATTATAATTCTAATTCGCCTTTACCTTGCCTGATTACTTCTAAAACATCCTTTGTGCAGTTAACTATGGTGGAGGGAGTGTTGTTACCATAGCCTCCATCGATAACAATGTCAACTAGTTTTTCAAATTTTTCGTAAATCAATTCGGGATCTGTGGTGTATTCTATAATATCGTCTTCGTCAATAACTGAAGTGCTCAAAATAGGGTGTCCCAGCTCCTTAACCAGTTCTCTAATAATATTATTATCAGGAATCCTTATACCTACAGTTTTCTTATTGTTTTTAAATAGCTTGGGGACATTGCTGTTGGCATTTAATATAAAGGTAAACGGACCTGGTAGGTTGCGTTTCATTATTTTAAAAGTGTTGTTGTCGAGACTTTTGGTGTAATCGGCAATGTGACTTAGGTCGTAGCAAATAAAAGAAAGGTGTTCTTTTTTTAGGTTAATGTTTTTTATACGTGCAACACGTTCAACAGCTTTGGAATTATTAATATCACAGCCTATGCCATAAATAGTATCGGTAGGATAAATAACAACCGCACCTTTCCTCATTTCTTCAACAACCAGTTGAATATCTTTGGGATTTGGATTCTCTGGATAAATTTTAAGTAACATAGCTTTATTTTAAGTCAAAAGTACTCTTTTTTTTCTTATGATTGATCGGTTGTAAATTTCTTTTAAAACAGTTGAATGCCTACGAAGGTTTATCTTTCAATACAAAATCAAAGAATTTTGAAAGCATTCAGAGGAGTGGTAGATGTCAAATTCTTTCTTTTTAGGCTTACTAAGATATATGCTTAACAACTTAACATATTCTTAAGATAGACCCAAATTTATCTGCTGGTCCGGATTTTTAACAGATGCTTGTTTAATAAAACACAAAAAAGCCTGTAAATCAATGATTTACAGGCTTTTTTGTGATCCCGTCAGGATTCGAACCTGAGACCCTCTCCTTAGAAGGGAGATGCTCTATCCAGCTGAGCTACGGGACCATCCTTAGTGCTTTTTTTCTAAAGCGATGCAAAGATAGAAAAATATCGTATTACAACAAAAAAAATAAAATTATTTTCAAACTTTTTCTGCTTCAAGGGTGGTTGAATAACCCAGTTGGCATATCCTTGAGAGTAATTTACTCAATCATGCAAATTATAAATAGCTATATTTTTAGTTCTGATAATAACTTTAATGTATTCATCCGTAGTTATTTTGGGATAGGTTTTTCGGCCTGTTTAACTCGGATTATGAGTTAGAACTTTGTTATGAGCATTAGTAATACCATGAAACGAGGCATCGCATCGTTCTGGCGAGCTGAAATAAAGAAACGAAGTGACTTGTTTTGAAGCTGTGTTGATGCGTAATAAATTTTCTAATGCTTGTGCTGGTTATATCTGTGAAAATATAAATAAAAAAAGCCAGTCTTAAAAAAAAGAACTGGCTTTAAACTATTTAAACAAATCTTTTATTCAGGCTTCGACCTCAACTTTGTTAATGATTTCCATTCCTCTCTTAATGGCTTTTTCATTTAAAGGTATAAGATGGTGGTGACGCTCCGGAAGTGATTTTTTTAATCCTTTAATCACGTTTTCGATATTTACCACTGTTTTTACTTTCATATATCCACCCAAAACAATCATGTTAAATGTTTTAGCAGAGCGCATTCGGGCAGCTTCTTCGGTGGCATCAATGCGGTAAATTATAATATCTTTACGTGTAGGATGATGGGTAATTCCATTTCCGTCGTAAATAAGTATTCCACCTGGTTTAACCTGCGATTCAAATTTATCCATTGATTGTTGGTTAAGGATGATGGCAGTGTCGAATTCGTGAAGAATTGGTGAGCTTATTCTCTGATCGGAAAGGATAACGGTAACATTGGCTGTTCCACCGCGCATTTCTGGTCCATACGAAGGCATCCATGATACTTCCATATCTTGCATTACTCCAGAGTAGGCAAGTATTTTACCCATAGAAAGAACTCCTTGTCCACCAAAACCGGCTATAATAATTTCTTCTGTCATTTTATTTATTTTAATCGAACTTGTATTAATAATATACTATTTAATCAATTATTGATCTGTATTATTTTTTACTACAAGTCTCGGGTAATAAATGTTTTTTTATTCATCTTTCATATCCCCCAAAGGATAGAATGGAAACATATTTTCTTCCATCCAGTCATTTGCTTTGGCAGGTGTCATTTTCCAACCAGAATTACAGGTTGAAACCACCTCTACAAAGGAAGTTCCTTTCTTGTTCATTTGGTTTTCGAAAGCTTTTTTTAATGCCTTTTTAGTTTTGCGGACAGCGGCAGGTGTATGAGCCGACTGGCGAGTGACATACGTAGCGCCTGGTAACTGAGCAATAAGCTCGGTAATTTTTAAAGGGTGTCCGTCGTGACTGGCTTCTCTACCTGCAGGACAAGTAGAAGCTTTCATTCCCTCCAGAGTTGTAGGGGCCATCTGACCACCAGTCATCCCGTAAATACCGTTGTTAATAAATATCATAACGATATTTTCTCCACGGTTGCAGGCATGAATTGTTTCTGCGGTACCTATGGCTGCTAAATCACCATCTCCCTGATATGAAAAAACCACTTTATCGGGCATTAAGCGGGAAACGGCAGTTGCTAACGCGGGCGCACGACCATGGGCTGCTTCCTGCCAATCAATATCGATATAATCGTAAGCAAAAACGGAACAACCTACAGGTGCTATGCCAATGGTTTTCTCTTGAATGCCCATTTCTTCAATTAGCTCGGCAATAATCCTGTGAACTACACCGTGGGTACATCCGGGGCAATAATGCGTATCCTTATCGGTAAGGACGGCACTTTTTTTGTATATTATATTTTCCTCTTTTATAATCTCTTTAATATCCATGGCTTATTCTCCTATAAAGTTAGATTCAAGAGCAGTAACTACTTCGCTTGGTGATGAAATAATACCTCCAAAGCGACCAAAATGCTCTACTTTAACTGAACCGTTGACCGCTAATTTTACATCTTCTACCATCTGTCCGGCACTCATTTCAACACTTAAAACACCTTTTGTATGTTTAGCGATGTCCTGAATAGCCTTGGTTGGGAATGGGAATAAAGTAATAGGGCGAAGTAAGCCGACTTTTATTCCTTTTTCTCGTGCTATTTCAACTGATTTTTGACAGATACGGGCACTGGAACCGTAGGCGACTAATAAAAATTCAGCATCATCGGTCATATATGTTTCGTATCGTACTTCGTTTTCTTCTACTTTCTTGTATTTATCCTGAAGCTTATGGTTGAATTTCTCCATTACTTCCGACGAAAGCTCTACTGAGGTGATGATGTTGCGGTTTCTATCTTTTGTTTTTCCTGTAGTAGCCCAGTCACCATATTTCTCAATCAGCTCTTTCTCTGTCATCCTGGCTTTCTGTGGTTTTAATTCCACTTTTTCCATCATCTGCCCAATAACACCATCAGAAAGAATCATAACCGGGTTTCTGTATTTAAAGGCCAAATCGAAAGCATCTTCAACAAAATCTGCCATTTCCTGAACAGAGGAAGGGGCTAAGGTGATTAGCTTGTAGTCTCCATGTCCACCTCCTTTTACGGTTTGAAAATAATCAGACTGAGCTGGTTGTATAGTTCCTAAACCCGGACCTCCTCTGACAACGTTTACCACAACACAAGGTAATTCGGCTCCTGCCATATAAGTTAATCCTTCTTGCATTAAACTTATTCCGGGGCTTGAAGAGCTGGTCATCACCCTTTTACCGCAGCCTGCACCACCGTATACCATGTTTATGGATGCAATTTCACTTTCGGCTTGCAGTACAACCATTCCGGTAGTTTTCCATGGTTGTTCAGCCATTAGAGTTTCCATAATCTCACTTTGTGGAGTAATGGGATATCCAAAATATCCATCAGCTCCGCAACGTATGGCAGCCTCTGCAATGGCTTCGTTGCCTTTCATTAGCTTTACTTCTTTCATGTGTAATTAATTTCTTGTGTAGTGTTTGAAATTAATGATCAACCTAAGTTGAGCAAGTTGACTCTGTTTCGTGTTGAAATGATAAGGGTGCATATATATTATGCTTTTACTCTGTATACTGTTATGCAACTGTCAGGACAAACCGCAGCACAATTGGCACAACCAATACATTCTTCCGGTTTACCCATTTGGGCATAATGGTATCCCTTACCATTTACTTCTTTTGCCATTTCAATTACATGGGTAGGACAAGCTACCATGCAAAGTTCACAACCTTTACATTTTGCAGTATCAACAACAATAGCTCCTTTAGCTTTAGCCATAATTTTGATCGTTTTTATTTAGTTGCAATTTATATATAATTGCTAATTTTATTTATGATGGACATCATATTGAAAGTATGTTTTCCATCAGTACACAACTTTTGTATTATGTATTAGAATACATGTAATTTCAAATGAATGTTTTTAATAAATAGCTACTATTTTTTTGATGGTAGTTAACGAAGATTTTGCCGGAATAATTTTAATCTTTCTTCCAGAATGGGGAACCTGCTCCGTTTAGTTTGCGAAACACAAGCTCGTAATCCTTCTTTTTCACTGCCCGTATTTTTAAGTGCAATGGCACTAATTCCATAATGCAATAATTTTTCGAGAAGTTCACCTCCGGTGAATCCTGGATAAGCTATTGTAAAATAAAATCCATCAGCTATAGGGGTATCTATATCCTTATCGTAAACTATGGAAAAACCATATTTCACAAATAATTCTTTCATTACCCTGGCTCTGACGCCATACTCTTTTACCTCTTTTACGAAATTGTATTCGCCCTCACAAGCTGCTTTGTACATGGCTGCAATAGCATGTTGAGCTGAATGACTTGCTCCTGCGGACAGCGAATATAGTAATCTTCCTACAATAACTCTACCAAAATTACCATCTCCGAAGCTAATTTTTAATGATTCAAAATAAGAGTTCATTAGTTTGTTGGAAATGCAGAGAGTCCCAAGTCGCTGTCCTGCATAGCTAAACACCTTGGAGCTCGAGATTAAAAGGGCATAGTTGTCGGTGTACTTTGCCACCGTGGGTTGGTAAGGAGGTTCAAAAGGAATAGAAATGTCGTCTCTGAAATCCATGCCGAAATACGCCAGATCTTCAATGATAATAGTATGGTATTGATTAGCAAGGTTTCCAATGATTTCCAATTCTTCGTTGTGCAAACACATCCAGGTAGGGTTGTTGGGGTTAGAGTAGATAATGCCACATATATTTCCCTTGCTAAGGTAGCTTTCGAGTTTTTGTTTTAGCTTGGCTCCACGATGATCATATACATCAAAAGATGTGTATTTAATACCCTGTACCTGAAGTTGTATTTTTTGAACCGGAAAGCCTGGATCGATAAACAGGAAAGTGTCTCGTTGGCTATTGAGCTTGCTGATGGCCATAAAAAGAACATAAGCTCCTTGCATAGCACCAACTGTTGGAACACAACCTGCAGGATCAATATCGATGTTTAAAAAAGCTTTAGCAAAGCGACTGGCTTGTGTTTTAAAGGGTTTAATGCCTTCGAGCATGGGGTATTGAGAAGAAACGCCGTTGTTGAGTGCTTCTATTTCGGCATTAATACCAATGTGTGAAGAGTCAAGACTGGGAACTCCCATTTCCATACGGATAAATTCTATACCCGTACGCTCTTCAATTTCATTTACAATAGTTACTATTTCTCGGATAGTGGCATGACCCAGATCTGTTAAATTCTTATGTTTGAGAGAAGATTTAACAATGTCAGTTGCGACCACAGTTTTTTGTTTAGTGTTCATCGTTTTCTGTTGTTTTAATGGTAAAAAACAATTTGACTTCGTATGGATGAACAATTCCAATCTCCGTATTATAACCAAACAAAAATACGGCAAATAATACCAGTTTGATTTGTGACTTTAGCGTTAATTTTGATCAACTCTTTAAAGGTCTTTGTTAATATTTCCACATTATACCATGTGCTAATGTCAAAGTAAAAATGATATAATTTAAAATAGTAAAGGACAGGTTCTGTTTTTGATATAATAGAACCTAATCCTGTTATGATGCTTAAAAACCATGTTTGGTTTTTAGTTGATCAAGCCACTTATTTAATCGTTCATCAGTTTTATCACTTTCATTATCTTCATCTAAAGGTAATCCGGCAAATTTACCATCTATAATGGCTTCTGATTCATTGAAATGATAATCGTTGGTATCGCAGAAACCTACAATATTAGCTTGTAAGGGTTTTAATCTTTCGTATATCCAGCCTATGGCATCCACGAAATGATCAGGATAATTGATGTGATCACCTAAGCTAAAAATAGCCACTGTTTTTCCTTTCCAGTCGGCCTTATTTAGTTGGGTAAAAAAGCTATCCCAGTCGGTATCGGTATGTTCCGAATCCCAATTGGTGGTTCCGATGGTGGAGATGCCTAAGATAATTTGATTGTAGGCATTTATTGTAGATATTTTGCTGTCTTTAACTAAGTGAAGATCGGTTTGGTTAGTACCTAATTTTTCAGCAATCAGGTTAGCTACTTTAGCAACGCTTCCTTTCTCTGGGCCATAAAAAACGCCTGTTTTTTTCATTTTGATTTTTTTTCTTTAATACAAATGTGTTTAATCAAATGTGTACTTTTTATTGCGCATAAACAATAACATTTCTCATAATTGTTAAGATAGTATCCTTTATTGAGAGAAACTTTTACTTCTTTTCATGTAAGTTACATAAAATACCCCAGTATAGTAAACTTATTTTGTTTAGGAATGTTAAGCATAACAGTGTTTAATTTTATAAATTTTTAAAATAAAGGGTAAATAAATATACTT
>JBFHEL010000089.1:0-11692 GCA_041584155.1 Saccharicrinis sp. | reverse complement strand
ACAAACTACAAACAGAATAAAATATTCACATACTAAAAGTCCCATCAGAACAACTAAAACACTTAATATACTCGCCTACAATATATTTTCCACCTCATTAATGAATCGCTACGACATCGGTATAAAAAGTTTTTACAACTAAAGTAAATGATTAACTTTATCAGGCAGGTATTACTAAATAAAACCTCTTTATTTTAATTAAAAAAACTAATCCAGATGAAAAAAATATTATTGCCAACCCTATTTCTGGGACTGTTCATTGCTAGCTGTGGCGAAAAAAAAGCAAAAGAAAATAGCTCTAACAACCAAATTACAGAAACACCAACAGCAGCTCCCGATATGGAAAATACTGAAGAAATCATTGATTCCACTACTTTGGTTATTAAAAATGCCCAGAAAGAAATTGAAGAATCATCTAAAAATTTAGATAACCTACTAAACGATTTAAACTAAAACCTTACTAATATGTCTATCATCATTCAAAAATTCACCACTCTTCTGTTGGCGATGTTTCTTATTTCAGGGATGGCTGTTGCGCAAGAAAACATCAAAGAAAAAGACAAAGTGCAAAAACAGCTCTTACAAGAAAAAGGTAAGGCCAAACAAACTCCCGACAAAATAAAGGAGAAAGCAGAAAAGGAAAAAAAAGAACATCCGGCAAAGGCTGAAGATAATCTCAGCAAGAAAAAAGATGACCTAAATGCAGGTGCTGACAAAGTAAAAAAAGAAGGACATGCCTATGGCAATGAAAAAAAAGAATCTGCTCAAAAAGAGTTAGGTCAGGATAGAGCCCAGCAAGTTGAGCGCTACAGAGAAGAAAGAAAAAAAGAACTTAACGAAGCAATGACTCATGGCACTGTTAAAATAAAAGAAGCCAAAGAAAAAGTTAGACTCTCAAAGGAAAAGCTTGAAAAAGATAAATCATCCTTGTCTGAAACGGAATACAGAACACGAAAAGAAAAAATTGAAAAGGCTGAGAAAGGAATTATGGATTTAGAGAAAAAAATAAAACAAGGTGAAGCCCTAAATTCCAAATGATAAGAATAAGCAAGAAGACTCTTATATATCATCTTGCTTAATTGTTTTTTAACACCTAATACATTTTCCCTTTACCGGTTCCAAGGCTGCGTTGAACAAATATCCATACAAAAACTTATCCTCTCAAAAATAACTATTAATTAAAATCTCCCACATAAAAGATATGAATGAATTTGATTTGATCATAATTGGCTCAGGCCCTGCTGGATTCTCCTCTGCGATGAGAGCATTTGATTTTGGACTCAATATTTGCATTGTAGAAGGAGCTCATTTGGGGGGAGCAGGCATTATGAACGGCGCCCTTACTTCAAAAACCATGTATGAACTAAGCATGGACTACGCCGTAGCTGCAAGAACGGACCGTGGCTTTAGGGCAGGTAGCCTAAGTGTTGATTTTGGCATGGTTATTAAAACAGTAATCGATGCAGCCAAAGAAAAACAATACCAAATGCTAAGTCAAATAGAAACCTTTTCGACGGGAAGATCAAAACGAGGATCCTTATCCTATGTAAAAGGCTGGGCTAAATTTATAGATCCACATACCATTTCGGTAACAAACCATGGCACGAGCAAGACTCTGAAAGCTAAAAACTTTATTATTGCTACCGGAGCAAAGCCAAGAAAAGCACCAGGTCTGGACATTGATCATGAAAGAATAATTGATTCTGAAGACATTTTAAAACTAAAGAAATTCCCGGAACGCATGCTCATCATAGGTTCAGGAATTATTGGTTGTGAGTTTGCCACTATCTTTAGCAACTTTAAACAAACAGAGGTTCACCTGCTCGACAGGGCAAACAAGGTATTACCCTATGAAGATGATGATGTAAGTAGTTTTGTGTCAAAAAATTTAGAAAATAACGGAGTCATCATCCACCATACAGCCCATCTCAGAACCATCAAAAAACACCCAGACCACCTTGAAGTCATTTTAGATTACGAAGCAGGAAACAGTAAAGTTATTGAAGTTGACGTAGCCCTGGTGGCCATAGGTAGAGTAGCCAACACTAAAAACCTAGGACTGGAAGCTATAGGCATTGAAACAACAGAAAGAGGAACCCTTGAAATTGCCGATTACTGTACGCTTAGAGAAGACAATCATCATAGTCATATTTATGCAGCGGGTGATGTAACCGGACAAACACAACTATACAGCGTTGCCGAATTTCAGGGACGACTGGCTGCAGAACAAATAGCTGACACCCCTTGCTACCCTCTGGATTACTCACATATGTCAACTCTTATGTTTTTTAAACCTGAGCTGGCCTCTGTGGGTCTCAACGAGAAACAATTACGCGCAAAAAAAATACCACACAAAGTAGCCCATTACTCTAACAAACTAGTAAACAGAGCTATTGCAATGCGAAGCACAAATGGTTTTGTGAAGATAATTGTAAGTAACGACGAAGAGCCTCGCATATTAGGCATGCGTGCCGGTGGTCCTCAAGCCTCTGCATATATTGTTTCTGTAGCCCACTTAATCAATCAGGGGAACAGTCTTATGGAAGTACTGAAAATATTTTATCCTCACCCCAGTCTGGCAGAAGGTATACAGGAATGCTTGCGCACATTAAGTGGAAAATCAATTTACAAACCCGAGGCATTTCCCGACTTAATCAACTTTAGTGAATGGCACCCTGATAAAAATACAGATTAAGATATGAAGAAAATACATTTTCGATGGGTAATAATTATCTTAATTATTTTTCTGACTTATATTTTCAGCCCTGGTTACATAAAAGTTGCCATAGTCCATTTCCTTCCAGGTATTGAAGACTATGATATATTTGAAAGCAGGGAGGTCAAGGTAGCCAAACCTACACCCTGGCATATGGCAAAGGATTATATGCAGGATGATTTAACACCCAACGAACGTGATACACTTGAACACTATCAATCTGTTGCTTATTTAATTATCCAGAACGACTCTCTGATATATGAGGAATATTGGGACGGATATAGCCAACATTCACTCTCTAACTCTTTTTCTGCGGCCAAAAGTGTAGTTGGATTACTAATAGGAGCTGCTATACAGGATGGATTTATTAAAAGTATAAATCAAGCCGTAGCAGATTTTATTCCCGAATACAAAAACTATCCCAATAATACACTAACCATCAAGGATTTGCTTACCATGAGTTCCGGTTTAAATTGGGAAGAAAGCTACCGCAACCCTTTTTCACTAACTACACAGGCCTATTATGGTGATAATATTAACCAACTGGTTCTTGATTTAACTGTGATTGAAAAACCTGGTGAAAAATTTAAATATTTAAGTGGAAACACACAGCTGTTAGCTATTCTTATTAAAAATGCTACCGGAAAAACTTTATCCGACTATGCCTCCGAAAAATTGTGGCAACCCCTGGGAGCAGAGAATACGGCATTATGGAGTCTTGACAAAAAAGAGGGTGACGAAAAGGCTTATTGTTGCCTGAATAGTAATGCCAGAGATTTTGCCCGAATAGGGAAGGTTATACTCGACAAGGGAAGGATAAATGGCATACAAATCATTCCTGAACAATACATTGAAGAAGCCACCGAGGCTGCTGATTATTTAAAACACGCCAGAAGCAATGAACCTGTTGATTTTTACGGATATCAATGGTGGATAGTCAGACACAATGATCAATTAATTCCATATGCCAGAGGCATTTTAGGCCAGTACATATTTGTCCTTAGAGAGCAAAATGCCATCGTGGTTCGATTAGGCCATAAACGCAGCCGCAATAAGATTAATCATCACCCCAGTGAGATATATACTTATTTAACTGCGGCAAGAAGGATTCTTCAATCCAGAATACGGTAACCAATATTAAAAAAACAGTAATCAAAACACAAAAGACTGTAATAATTCCATTTTGGAATTACACAATCAGGCTAATTACTTCCTGTATTTTGATTACTGCAATATTTCATTCCTTCTTAAACAATCGTTGATTCTATCAACTCTGCTTAAAAATTAATAAGCTCTGGCATTCCTCTTCTCAATAAAGTTTATAAATGATGTATTTACTACTTTATTTCCTCCTGCGGTTGGATATCTCCCTGTAAAATACCAATCTCCATTATCATTAGGGCAAGCCTTATGTAGGTTTTCAACCGTTTGATAAACAATATCAACTTCTGCATCAATATTATCAGGGGTCAACATCTCTGCAATTTTAGCAGACACTTCTTCCACAGTAAAGGGCTTATATATTTCTCTAACATAATTCACAATTTCTTCCTTAGGAAGGTTTTGTTGCTCCTTACATTTTTTATACACGTCGTCAATCAACGACTGCATTCCTCTATCCTTCAACAATTCTATGGTGGCTCTAAAGGCACAAAAATCGCCCAGCTTAGCCATATCGATACCATAACAATCGGGGTATCTGATTTGGGGAGCCGAAGAAACGATAATAATTTTTTTAGGATGCAGTCTGTCTAGTATTCTAAGAATACTCTTTTTTAAGGTAGTTCCCCGTACTATCGAGTCATCAATAACCACAAGAGTATCTTCCTGATTTTTGACAATACCATAAGTCACGTCATACACATGGGCAACTAAATCATCACGACTCTCATCATCGGCAATAAAGGTTCTCATCTTTACATCTTTAATAGCCATTTTTTCAACACGTGGTTGAATATTAACTATTTCAGCAATCTTAGCCTCATCGGCATCATTACCTAATGCTTTGATCTGTTTCACCTTTCTATTATTCATCTCACCTCTAACACCATCAACCATGCCATAAAAAGCTGTTTCTGCTGTATTGGGAATATAAGAGAAAACTGTTTTTTCCAGGTCGTAATTAACTTTCTCCAGTAGAATAGGAGCTAACAACCTACCCAACTCCTTTCTTTCCTGGTAGATATACTTATCACTTCCCCGTGAAAAATAAATCCTTTCAAATGAGCAGGAGCGTCTTTCTTGCGGAACGCGAACTAACTCTTCAGAAACATCACCATTCTTTTTTACCACCAAGGCATAACCAGGTTTTAGCTCCTGCACCTCTCTGATACCTACATTCATGGCTGTTTGAATTACTGCTCTTTCCGAGGCAACCACAACTACTTCATCATCCATATAGTACGACGCAGGTCTTATTCCCCATGGATCTCTGGCCACAAAAGCATCTCCATGACCGAACATACCGGCAATAACATATCCGCCATCCCATCTACGACTTGAGCGTTCAAGAATTTTTTTAACATTCAGATTATCTTCAATTTTATGAGAGATATCTCTGTTTGTAAACCCTTCGTTTTTATACTGACGGAAGAGCATTTGATTTTCCTCATCCAAAAAGTGTCCTACATTTTCGAGAATAGTAACAGTATCGCTAAAATCCTTTGGGTGCTGGCCAAGATCTTTAAGATTTTGAAAAATCTCATCTACATTGGTAAGATTAAAATTTCCGGCGAGCACGAGGTTACGCGAGCGCCAGTTATTTTCACGCATAACAGGATGCACAAAATCAATACTGTGACGACCAAAAGTACCATAACGCAGGTGACCTAAATACAACTCTCCACAAAAAGGCATATGTTCTTTAGCCCAAACAGGATCCTTAGCCAGTTCAGGCGTATAGCCCTCTACCTTATTCATCCTTTTATGGATATCTTTAAACACAGTTTGAATAGGGTTGGTTTTATTCGATCTTTCTCGTGAAAGATATCTGGATCCTGAGTGCTGATCAATTTTTAAGCTAACCACTCCGGCTCCATCCTGCCCCCTGTTGTGTTGTTTTTCCATTAACAAATAGAGCTTATTTAATCCGTATGTCCACGAACCATACTTCTCTTTGTAATACTCTAATGGCTTGCGTAATCTAATCAACACAAAACCGCACTCATGCTTAATTTGATCGCTCATAATTTTAAAGAGACTAACTTATTTTTGAAAGCGCAAATTTATCCTAATTTTTTCGCTTACCCAACATCAAGGCTTGTTAAATTGTACCTTAATAATTAATTAAATCATAAAAAAACAAAAGCGCCCCCAAACTGGGAGCGCTTTGTTATTCTAAATCACTCATTTTTATATTATTTACCGGCACAGGATAACATCCCGGAAATTCTTTTTTCAATTTTCGATACAGATACAGCGATTCATTTTTACTTCTGAAATCACCTACCTGAACCCGCCAGAAAGGGGCTTCGTACATCACATAAATATGCTCTTGAGGAAACAACTCCAACAACCTGGCTTTGACCTGACTGGCATCTTTCTTTGCGGTATTGCTCGAGCCAAGAAATAATTGAATTCTGAAACCATCAATTCCTCCAGCCCTTTTATTCGAATCAATATGAATACCTACTAAATCCTTAATTTCTGCAGCCTGAGTTATCTCCAATACCCCTTCTCCTTCTTTTACCTCATTTAAACCGGAGAAAAAATCCTGCCCTGTTTTATTTTGTGCATTTAAGGCAAATATGGCAAAATAAAATACCGACAACCAAATCAATTTCATTCTAATCCTCTTTTAGTAATTCGGATGCAAATATAGTGATTCTTTTGTAGGAACAATCAAAACCGGACTCTCTGACTCATTAATTAACTGATTGGCAAAGGGCTTGAAAAAATTTTCAAACGGATTAGTACCTTGACGTACATCTGAGGCCACAATATCTGCATCCACTTTTTGGGCAAAAGCCATTAACTCCTCAGCCTTATTCTTTCCACTCAACACAATCGACTCTACCTGTAAATCTGTTCTTTTCTCAATATAACGCACAGCTTGTTTAACATAGCTTTTTACCCGACTCTGCAACAGAGTATACCCACTTTCTTTCAATCCCACCACAAAAACCTTAGCATCAAACAGCTTAGCCATACCAATTACTGCAGGAATCTTCTGTCTGCTTGATTTTTCGAAGCTAATAGGTAAGATCACCTTACTAATTCCCCGCCACTTCCTCTCTGGTCTCACCGTAAGAACCGGCACCGGGGCACTATGCACTAACCGATAGGCATTACTTCCAATATATTTATCTTCAAAACCCGAAGCTCCGTGCGTACCAATAACAATCAATGTAGTATCGTCATATCTTGCCTGATTAGAAACTTCTTTAAACACATTCCCCTCTCTAACCCTATAATCGAACTTACCTCCGGGAGTTAAATACATCTCCTTATAATCCCTTAGTATCTGATCCAACCAATCCTCCACACTATCGTTTAACATAGCCTCTGCACTTTTTTGCATATAGCGGAAAGCCAGTTTTTTAGTCCTTACATGCATGATTCGTAGGTCTGCCTGCAGCTTATTGGCAATTTTAATTCCAAACTCAAGGGCATTCAATGAGTTTTCTGAGAAATCCACCGGGACTAAGATTCTATTCATGACAATTTTTTTTCGATATAATACACCTTACTTGTTAAAATAATAAAAAACATAATCATATTTAATTCTCAATTAATTAAGCATGATTAACGGCTTTTATTGTCGTTAAAGTTAAAATATAAATCAATTAACTTCAATTATAATTGATACGGATAATTTAATAAAATAGTTATATTAAAAAACAATATACTTTAAAAGCTTTTACAATGGTCCACATCTGAGAATGAAATAACCCAAAAACCCTTTACATTTACATGATTATGAAACCCTTACTGACCCCTATAGAATAGTACATTTAATCTCGCCAGTATTTATGGTACAATAAGTCCAAATCTTAACTTTGATTATTTTTAATTCGCAACTAACTATTACACAGGCCATTTGAGTAACATACAGGTACTTTCCATTTTTTGGAAACGCAAATATATGGGCTTGCAATAGACAAAAAAAATACCGAGAGCAACAAAATTTTCGTTTACTCCCGGCATCAATCAACACAACACAATCTTAAATATCTTTTTGTGTTTTTATATAATAAATGATAAAACACCGAGAGTTACATTTGTGGGGACAAATATAAGTAACCCCCGGCATCAATCAACACAACACAATTTTGCATCTGCTAAAATAGTTTTTAATTATGTTTTTCAAACAAAAAACATAATTAAATTTCAACTTTTCGCATTTTTTAGTCGATCCAAAGTATACCGGAAGTCTCTCAAGTGGGGACAAGAGTTGCGACTTCCGGTATTGATCAACACAACACAATCTTTTATGCCATTAAAATTTCCTGAGAAAATGGTTTAGGTAAATCACAAAAGAAGAAAAGATGATCGACATTTGCCGACTTAAAGGACTTGTAAACTTTTTCTTCCACATTAAATAAACTCACCTGTCCTCTATTCATTACAGATAAACGCTGACCAGCAATAAGCGCATCTATAGTATCGGCGTTAATTTCCTCTACCATATGAAAATCGACCATAACGTTTGAATAAGGATAGGTAAGTTTATTAATAAGCTCTTGCTTAAAATTATAAGAGTCAATTTTATTTAATCTGGTGCAATCTTCAAAGGATACCAGAATAGTATTTCTATAGGTTTTAATCTTAATCATAAATATGTGTGTTAATGTTTGATAACCTAGTTACCAAAGCCTATGCCACAAAAATATACAAACTGATTATCAATACTATAAAAATTTCAACCTCACCTAAGGTGCTATTTTTTGGAATATTTTCCATTTTTTGGATGCTGATTTTGTTCGATTTCATTTAAAAAGCCATCAAGAATTTCATTTATCAAAGTAATCTGATAATTTTGCATCAAATTTTATAAAACCAAAAAATGGCGACAGACCAAGATTTTGATTCAATACGACCATACCGTGACAATGAAATGCCTGAGGTATTTCAACAATTAATGAAAGAAGAATCATTTATTGAGCTTTTAAAATATCTATTCCCCAAAGTTCCAACTAATGATTTTATTAATAAATTACTTTCTCTGAAAACCATTGATCAATTTCAGATTGAGGTGATATCTCCATATATTAAGGAGGTTCTGAAAAACACAACACAGGGAATTACCTGCGAAGGTTTTGATCAATTAGATACAAATAAGAGCTACCTTTTTATCTCAAATCATAGAGATATTGTATTGGACTCAGCATTTCTAAATTATCTATTAATTGAAAACGGGCACAACACTACCGAAATAGCCATAGGAGATAATCTATTAATATATCCATGGATAACAAAACTGGTTAAGCTAAACAAGTCGTTTTTAGTTAAAAGAAACCTCCCTGCCCGCCAGATGCTGCAGAGCTCGAAGCTGATGTCTGAATACATCAGATACAATCTAACCGAAAGAAACTCAAGCATATGGATAGCCCAAAGAGAAGGACGTTCGAAAGACGGAGACGACCGGACACAAACCAGTTTACTTAAGATGCTGAATTTAAGCGGTAAAGGTATATTCTCTGACAACTTTAAGGAGCTTCATATTGTTCCTTTGTCTATCTCATACGAATATGATCCGTGTGATTATTTAAAAGCACACGAATTTCTGCTAAAAAAGGAAAACCCGGAATATAAAAAATCACCTGCCGACGACCTTAAACATATGGGAGCTGGAATTAAAGGACGTAAGGGACGCGTGCATTTCACTGCAGGAACGCCTATCGACACAGAACTATTAGCGCTGGACTCACTTGATAAAAACGAGCGTCTTAACAAGTTGGCCGAAATCATTGACGAACAAATACACAATAATTATAAATTATGGCCGGGTAATTTTATTGCTTCGGATATGATTAATAACAACAAGCATTTTAACAATAAGTATACAAGACAGGAATTTGATACTTTCAACACTTATATCAACGAACACCTTTCACGATTGGACACCCATACCGATTTCATAAGAAACACACTATTAGAAATGTATGCCAATCCTGTGAAGAATTTTTTTAATGAATAAAATAAAAATTCAGTGCTTCAGTACACGATACATTATCGCCATCTGAAGCACTGAAATATATTTTTACCTTTTACTTTATTTTTTTCAAAGCAATACTTAACTCATCCAGCTGTTCCTTGGCTATCGGAGAGGGAGAATCAATCATCACATCTCTTCCTGAATTATTTTTAGGGAAAGCAATCACATCACGAATAGAATCGATTCCGGCAAACAAAGAAACCAATCTATCGAAACCAAAAGCTACACCACCATGAGGAGGTGCTCCGTATTTAAAAGCATTCATTAAAAATCCAAATTGATTTTCCGCTTCCTCTTCAGTAAAACCAAGTAACTGAAACATTTTATGCTGCAATTCGTCATCATGAATTCGGATAGAACCTCCTCCAATCTCAACTCCATTAATAACCAAGTCGTAAGCATTAGCTCTTACTGCACCTGGATCACTCTCTAATAAAGCCAAATCCTCTTTCTTAGGAGAAGTAAATGGATGATGCATAGCATGATAGCGTTCAGAATCCTCATCCCACTCCAACAATGGAAAATCCACTACCCAAAGTGGGGCAAATTTATTTTTATCGCGAAATCCAAGACGCTCACCCATTTCCAAGCGAAGCTGACACAGTGCATTTTGCGTTTTAGTTTTTGGCCCAGCTAAAATTAACAATAAGTCACCTGGTTTAGCTCCATAAGCCTCTGCCCATTGCGTCAAAGCAGCCTCGTCAAAGAATTTATCAACCGAGGATTTAAAAGACCCATCGGTATTATATTTTACATACACTAAACCCTGGGCACCAATCTGTGGCTTACGAATATAATCGGTCAGTTTATCCAAATCTTTTCTGGTATATGAAGCACAGCCTTCGGCACAGATTCCACCTACATACTCAGCTTCATCAAAAACCTTAAACCCAGATTCACCTAATAGATCTTTCATTTCAACAAACTTCATATCGAAACGAATATCAGGCTTATCCGAACCATAATAGCGTATGGCATCTTGAAATGACATTTGTGGAAATTTAAAATCAAACTCCACCTCCTTAATCACTTTGAACAAATGCTTGGTCATTCCCTCAAAGGTATTCAACACATCCTGTTGTTCAACAAAAGCCATCTCACAATCAATCTGAGTAAACTCAGGCTGACGGTCAGCTCTCAGATCCTCATCGCGAAAGCACTTTACAATTTGAAAATAGCGGTCAAAACCGGCAACCATCAACAACTGCTTAAACACCTGAGGCGACTGAGGCAAAGCATAAAACTCACCCGGATTCATACGTGAAGGCACAATAAAATCACGCGCTCCTTCCGGAGTAGATTTAATAAGAACCGGAGTTTCTGTTTCGATAAAATTTTGTTGATTAAGATAATTACGCACCTCAAAACCAAGCTTATGGCGCAACTCCAGATTACGACGAACCGGATTACGGCGCAAGTCCAGATAACGGTATTTCATTCTCAGCTCATCACCACCATCCGTTTCATCTTCTATGGTAAACGGAGGCAACTCCGAAGGATTTAAAAGCACAAACTCATCCACCAGAATTTCTATATCTCCTGTGGCTATCTTACTATTTTTATTACTTCTTTCTGCTACTTTTCCTGAAATCTGAACAACAAATTCCCTCCCTAATTTTCGTGCTTCTTCACTTAAATCTTTTCTGGATTCCACATCCAATACTAACTGAGTAATTCCATATCTATCCCTCAGGTCAATAAAAGTCATACCTCCCAAGTTACGGATCTTTTGCACCCAACCACTCAGGGTAACTTCTTTATTTACATCTGCAAGCCTTAGCTCTCCACAAGTATGCGATCTGTACATTATAAATGCTATT
>JBFHEL010000088.1:0-11903 GCA_041584155.1 Saccharicrinis sp. | reverse complement strand
CTGTGTTATTTGGCGTTTCCAGATCCTTAGGTGTATTAACTCAGCTTATCTGGGATAGGTTATATGGATTGCCTATAGAAAGACCCAAATCGCAAAATTTGCAATGGTTTAAAACACAGGCCGGACTTTAATGATCTGCTTCATATAAATTACTTGTAAATGATGGCTTTTGTCGATAGTTTTATCCATGTGTCAGATTTATTGCTATCGGTCAAAGGTCTTAATTGTATGTGGTTGAGATCTTTATGTCTTCGGTATATTTAATATTGGTGAAATATTTTATCTCAACCGAAATTTTATGTGAATGACCCTATAATATAATGTCATTTTGCTAATTTAGCAGGCGGAATGAAAAACTGTTTTGCTTATCAAAAAATATTCGGAAGAATGAAGCTTATTATAGCCGGCATTCTTTTCTTATTTATACCAGTTTGTGCCACGGCTGCATCTGAGGTAAGTAAGGAAGTGAATATGAGTGTTTACTCTGTTCATGATGGCTTGTCGGGGAATGGCGTAACTGTTTTATTTCAGGATAGTAAAGGCTATTTGTGGGTTGGAACCCAGGATGGCCTGAATAAATATGATGGGTATTCATTCACGGTTTATCGTCATGAGGTAGGAAATAAGTCTTCTATATCAGGAAATTGCATTCAATGTATAAGTGAAGACCCGGAAGGAAATTTGTGGATAGGTACCATAGGAGATGGGTTGAATAAGTGGGACAGGAATACTGGACGCTTTTCTTCTTTTAATACCATGGAAAATGGTAAGCAAGTCGTTCTGCCCGAAGTTAATATTCTTGGGCTTTCCTTTGATACAGACTCCAGTTTGTGGATTAAAACAGATAATTATCTGCTGAATTACAATACTAAAAGTGGTTCGCTAAACTCCTATGGTTTATACCGAAATATTTTCAAACATCAGGAAGATATTCCTTCCTTAGCACCAATTGTACATCACTCTGACACACATATCTGGCTAGGCACTCAGGAAGGGGTTGCTCAGTTTAATAAAAAGGAAGAATTATATGAGCGTATTACGGTGAATAATAATGATGGATTATTATTGAATCGTATAGGAACAGCTTATTGTATACTTCCTTTATCTGATAAATCAACGTTATTGGGAAGTGATAGTGGTTCTTATTACTTATGTAAGAATGATAGTAATTCTTTTGACCAGTATAAAATTAATCTGCCTGAAGGTAGGCAGAATATTATTCATGCTGCGTTGAAATCTTCCACGGGTAAAGTATGGATTGGTACTAGTTCAGGCCTGTATTTGCTTGATTTTGATGATGAAAACCAGAAGCTTTCCTGTGATCCGAATAATTATTTTAACCAGGATGCTCATAAATTATCAGATAAGGATATTACCTGTCTGATTGAAGATAAATCGGGTTTGTTATGGGTTGGAACTCATTACAATGGTTTACTGAAGATAGATTTTAAGCCCAGAAAATTTGGAAGTGTTGGTAAAGCACATAAAAATCTACAAAAGGAAATCGAACATCTTGATTGTAGAAGTATTTATGTGGATGAATCAAATAAGATCTGGCTAGGAACAGGAGGCAGAGGGATTAAAATGATTGATCAGGAGACGGGTGAGTTGTACACTTATGCTGTAAATTATTCTAAATTCCTTAAAGAGGAGGATAAGGTGTTGTCCATGTGCGAAGACTCTAAAAAGAGGTTATGGATAGGAACAGATAAGGGGATTTTTGTGTATTATCGTGAGAGAGGTACCATTACAGAATTCTCTTATGCCGACAGTAAAGAGTATACATCCTTACTTAAAGAAAATCGTATCAATGCAATAGAAGAAGATTTTAAGGGAAATATTTGGTTTGGTACCGCATTTGGATTATATGTGTACGATGGGTATAATATTGAGAGTTATTTCTCAGACAGAAACCTTAATACTTCTGTTTGCCATGACGAGATTAATGCTATTTACCAGGATAGTGAAGGGATATTGTGGATAGGAACAAGTGGTGGCGTTAACTTTATTGATCGTAAACAGGATGCTTCGGTTGAGTTTCAGTATCTTCAAAATCAAGGTGATTCAAATACTTTGTTGAGTAGTAATAATATTCTTTCTATTGCAGAGGATAGTAATGGTTTAATATGGTTTGGTACCCGCTCAGGGGTAACCTATTATGATAAAATAAGTGATACTTATGGTTATTATACTCATTCCGATGGACTTAATAACGATATGATTAATGCTATTCTTTGTGATCAGCAGTCGGGAGTATGGTTAAGTACTAATAAAGGAATTTCCTTGATTAATCAGAAAGGTTTGGTGTATAATTTCGCTACCTCCGATGGTTTGCCATGCACCCTTTTTAACCAGAGAGCTGCTGTTATGTCTAAAGATGGACGTTTGTATTTTGGAGGAGTAGGTGGAGTTGCGTATGTAAACCCTGATTCACTAAACTATAATGTTCATCAGCCTGATATGGTGATCACCTCTGTTGAATTATTCAGAAAAGGGAAAAAGATTGAGGATTTTAGAGTAGATCAGATACCCATAGAAATAAAATATAAGAATAGTTCTAAGCTAAAGGTGCGCTTTGCAGCTCTTGAATTTACCGAGCCATCAAAAAATATGTTTCAGGTTTACCTTGAGGGCTTTGATGACGAGTGGCGTCCTGTAACCTTTGAAAACGAAATAGATTTTTCTGATTTACCTACAGGAGAATATGTTTTACATATCAAAGGTGCTAATAGTGACCAGGTATGGTGTAATACCCCTATTTCGTTGCCTATAATAGTCAGGCCGGCCTTGCTGATGTCGAATTATGCCTATGCTTTTTATTTAATCGCACTGGTTTTTTTGGTGCAGGCCATTATTAATTATCGTATTAGAAAGTATAGGAAAGCATATAAAAGTCTAGAAGAGAAGGCTGAGGATAAAAATAAGATTGAAGCACAACGAGAGCTGCTTTCCAAAATTAATCAGAGTTTGACTGATAGTATCTATTATGCCAAAAGAATTCAGGAGTCTATTCTTCCCGCTGAAATTAAGTTTAAACAGGTATTGCCCGATTCTTTCGTGTATTTTAGACCTAAAGATTTAGTGAGTGGTGATTTTTACTGGCTGCATGAAGAGGATGATAAGCTTTTTGTTGCCGCAGTAGATTGCACCGGTCATGGCGTTCCGGGTGCTTTTATGTCTATTATAGGTTATAATATGCTAAAAAGCATTATCACTTCGGGCATAGAGGTTTGTCCTGCACGTATATTGGACCGTTTAAGTGAAGAGGTTGTTTCTACCTTTAAAAAAGATGCTACAGATATTAAAGATGGACAGAAGACTATCCACGATGGAATGGATATTGCTTTGTGTGTAATTGATAAAAAGAAACGAAAATTGGAGTTTGCCGGTGCTTTTAACCCGCTTTATCTGGTTCGGAATAACGAGGTTGTTGAATATAAAAGTGATAGATTTCCCATCGGATTTCAATATGGGAATGACTGGCATTATACTAAACATGAGCTGGCTATAGAGCCTAATGATGTGTTTTATATTTTCTCAGATGGATATGTCGATCAGTTTGGTGGACCCGAAGGGAAGAAGTTCAAATATCGCCGTTTCCGACATTTGCTGTTAAATATTCATAAGCTCCATTCTGATGATCAGAAAGCCATACTGCACCAAAAGCTCGAAGAGTGGATGGGTGATCATGAACAAGTAGACGATATCATTATTATTGGAATGAAACCCTTTGTGGAATTAGTGTAATCTGTTGTTAGGATATTTTTATCAGTATTTTATCTGGTAATGTAAATCGTTTATAAACAAATAAAATGTACCTGGAGGGGTATGTTTTTTAGTTAGCAAAAGAATGCATATAGTAACTCGATAAAGCCCTTATAGTCAATCTATATTATTTCATTTTTACTTCGCATGAGTACTTGGTATATTGCCGAAGTATTTAATGAATAGCATTTCATGTAAAAGGATATAAAGCACCCCTTATTATTCAATAGGTATGAACTGTTTGCTTTAAAGGGTGTTTATAATGCCTGAGATTCAGATATGTGCTGGTTTATTTAATTAATGCTTCGTATAATATTTCTACCGGATGTTGTACCTTTCTGCCTGTCCCGTCTTCAATTTGATGTCGACAGGAAGTTCCGGAAGCAGCAAGTAAAGTATCTTCGCTTGTGTTCCTGATCTCGGGTAATAATTTCATCTCAGCAATTTTCATCGATAGGTTGTATGATTTTTTTTCATAACCAAAAGATCCGGCCATGCCACAACATCCCGATTTAATTTCGACGGCACTATAATTTTCTGGGAATGAAAGTACCTGCTGAACGTATTGGGTAGAAGATAAAGCCTTTTGGTAGCAGTGGCCATGGAATTTAATTTCTCGTTTTTCAGAAGTAAAGCTCTCTTTGTTAATTCTTCCTTTGCTCATTTCATTGGCCAAAAACTCTTCAATGGTAAAGGTGTTGTTTTTAATTTTTATAGCTTCGGGTTTTAAATGATCCTTTACCAGATTGATATACTCATCGCGGAAGGTTAAAACAGCCGAAGGTTCAATACCTACCAATGGGCTTAAGGAGGAAACCATAGGGGAAAGTAATTCTATATTTTGATTAGCTATTCTGCGTGCTTTTTTAAGTAGTCCTTTTGAAATATAAGTACGGCCACTGTTTATCTGTTGGGGAACTACTACTCTGTATCCTAGTTTTTCGAGTAACAAAATGCTTTTAATACCCAGATCACTTTCCAGATAATTGGTAAATTCATCGGCAAAAAAGTAAATGGTCTTGTGTTTTGCTTTCGCTACTTTATGCCATTTGGCCCACGCTTTTAAGGTTTTATTTGACATTTTTGGGATGCTTCGTTTGGTGCTGAATCCCAGTGTTTTTTGAAGAAGTTTACTTACTCCGGGTGTGCTTACGGTTAAGTTAAAAATCCAGGGCGTTAATGAGAAAAGACGATTTATTAATGGCATATGGCCAATAAGTAATGCATTGGCTGGAGTGCCTTTCTGGCTGTAATAATGCTGAAGAAATTCGGCTTTTAGTTTGGCTATATCTACTCCCGAAGGGCATTCTGATTTGCACGCCTTACATGATAAACAAAGGCTAAGTACATCGTGTACTTCCTCAAGGTATAAGTTATCAGACTTAAGTGTGCCTGTAAAATATTCGCGTAATATATTGGCTCGTCCCCGGGTTGATAGTTTTTCGTCATGTGAGGCCATGTAGCTAGGGCACATAGTACCACCAATTAAATCTGATTTTAAACAGTCTCCCGAACCTGAACATTTTTCTGCGGCTCTCACTATTCCATCGGTATCGCTCCAGTCGAAGATGGTATTCATCTTTTTTAATGGGTTATATTGGCGATAGCGCAATGAAGTATTCATTGGCGGGGTATTGACAATCTTATTAGGATTTAAAAGGTTTAGTGGGTCGAAGGCTTTTTTTACCCTTAAAAAGAACTTATAGTTCATATCTCCCACCATTAAGGGAATAAATTCGCCACGAAGTCTGCCGTCACCATGCTCTCCGCTTAATGAGCCATTGTATTTTTTAACCAGCAAGGCAGTTTCTTTGGCAATTTTGCGGAATAAGATAATATCATGAGGATCTTTCAGGTTAAGGATTGGACGTAAGTGTAATTCACCTGATCCTACGTGGGCATAAAATACACACTCCTTATTGAAGGATGTTAGTAATTCGCGTATGTCGTTGGCATAGGCGGGTAAATCTTTGGGGTGTAATGCCGTATCTTCTATGACTGCCACAGGAAGCTCGTCGCCTCGCATGTTTGATAGTACACCTAATCCGGCTTTTCTCAGTGCCCAAACACGGGATATATTTTGTTGTTCCACTAGTGGATAGGCATAACCCATTTTATGATGTTGAAAATCGGATATTAGGGTGTTTACTTTTTGTTTTAACAGGTTTTCATCGTTTTCTGCAAACTCAATAACCAGCAATGCCGCGGGACTTCCGGTGATAAAAAAGCGATTGGCTTTTTGTGCGGTGCTTTTACCTGCTAAATCAATGATTTTATCATCGATAAGCTCTATGGCTCTTGGTATATGTTTTAATGCCAGTATATTTGCTTCCAGTGCTTCTTGTAAGCTGTTGAAATGTGCGCATATCAGTGCCTGGTTTTGAGGAGGAGTATCTACCAGATTTAATTTAATTTTACTGATAAGCATTAATGTTCCTTCCGATCCGGCTATCAGTTTACTCACATTTAGTGGCTTGCCACTCTGGTTAAAGGGTTGCATATTAGCCAGAATATCAATGGCATAACCTGTGTTTCGTCTGGTGATTTCAGGGTGTGGGAATTTTTCGTGTATTTCGTCCCTGTTTTCTTTGTTTGCCAGAATAGTATTTAACTCACGGTATATTTCACCCTCCAGATCCTCTTGTTTACATTTTCTTTCGAATTCTGATTTATCAAGCTCCTTAAAAACTACTTCCTGTCCATCGCTTAAGAAACCATGTACTTCTAGTAAATGATCCCGGGTACTTCCGTAAACTAAGGAATGTGAACCGCAGGAATTGTTTCCTACCATCCCACCAATGGTGCATCTGTTGGATGTAGATGTTTCAGGTCCAAAAAATAAACCATGGGGTTTTAGGTATAGGTTCAGTTCATCTAATACAACACCAGGCTCAACTATCACCCATCTTTCTTCAGTATTTAGCTCAATGATTCGGTTCATGTACTTTGAAGTGTTTATTACCAAATCACTTCCAACAACCTGTCCTGCTAATGACGTTCCGGCTCCCCTTGGAATAATGGGCATTTTATTTTTATGGGCAAAGTTGATAGCTAAATGCAAGTCCGCTATATCCCGAGGCCAGACAACACCAGAAGGTTTCTCACGAAAGGCAGATGCGTCAGTAGCATATTGTACTTTGTACGTATTCTCAGCAGAAACATCACCCTTTAAAAGTTTTGAAAGTTGTTCGAGTAAGGAATTGAAATCCGGATTGTCCATGGAGCATTTATTTTCCTGTAAAATTAAAAAAAATGTTCAATAGTCATCTAAAGTTTAGAGACTTTGAAGTCTCTGTATTCTTAAAAAGGGGAGGATAGACGAGGTCAGGGGATTTATTTAATTAGGGCAAAGTATAATCTATTTTGTTTTGCCCTAATGAGGTTTAGGTATCGCGGTTTAATATTTTTCGTAGGCATACCAATAAAGAGTACCTACAAAAAATGCTCCACCAATAATATTACCCAATGTTGCCGGAATCAGATTATGAATAATAAAAGAAGCCCAGGAGATATTAGCTCCTTCAAATATAGCTAAAGGAATAAAGAACATATTGGCAATTGAGTTCTCGAATCCTAATACCACAAATGCCATTACAGGCCACCAGATACCCATTATTTTTCCACTGGTATGTTTAGCAGACATGCCCATCCATAAGGCCAGACACACGAGCCAGTTTGCACCTATGCCTTTCAGAAAGGTCACATGAAACGGGTTTGTTGTTTTGGCGTGTGCAATGCTGTAAATGGTGTCAGTCCATGGTTGAGTGCTTGCCACCTGGGTTAGATGAGCTAAAAAGTAAGTTACGAAAATTGCTCCCAGAAAGTTGCCCATATATACAAGAGTCCAGTTACGAAGTGGTTTGGTCCATTTTTGTCGTTTACTAAGTACATTTGGGGTAAAATAGGCATTGTTACCGGTAAATAATTCGGCACCGGCCATAACAACCAATATAAGACCGATGGGAAAGGCTGCCCCTAAAATAAATTTAGTGATGCTTGGGTTGTTTGTAGTTATTGCGGGCATTCCCCCGGCTAATATAACAGAGAGTAGGCCTCCAAAGGCAGTGTAGGCTCCTGCTAAAAAAGCCAATGTTAATATTTTTTTTACGGGATATTCATCCTTTTGCATGGCAGCTTCGCCCGCTATCCTGATTATTTCAGGAGGTGTGTGTATGCTCATTTAATTTTGTTATAACTAAAAGACTAAAGTATATTGGAAGCCATTGTTTGTTAGCTGTTGCTAATAAGGATTAAATTCAAGGCTTAAACTATTTAATCGCTACTTGTTAATTCTACATAATTAGTAAATGAACATACTTGTTAGAAAAGATACATTGGGATTTTTATTTGTAATTTAGTTGCCTAGAAACAACTAATTTATTTTTACTTCTTTAAAATAGGGTAAGAGAATTTGTTTTGCCTGTTCAATTTGCTCCTTTGAGTTTTCCTTGACATCTTTTAGTTGATAATTTTCGCCTAAAGCCTGCCATTTATGAATGCCTAAATGGTGGTAGGGTTGAATCTCTATTTTTTCAAGATGTTTGTAATTTGTAAATTTTTCACCCAGGTTTTTGAGTTCTTGCGGTGAATCGGTATAACCCGGTATTAAAACATATCTTAACCAAAAGGGCTTGCCTGATTGTTCTCGGTGGTTGATTAATTTTAAGTGGTTATTGAGTTTTTGTCCGCCTGTAATTTTCTGGAATCCTTCTTCATTTGTGTGTTTAATATCTACCATTATTAAATCAGTAGATGTATCGAGCAATATTTTAACTGAATCGTTAAAAATGCTTCCATTGGTATCTATATTGGTATGGATGCCTTCTTGTTTTAATTTATTGAAGAAAGGAATTAGCCCATTGTGTTGCAGGAGGGGTTCGCCTCCGGAGACGGTTACTCCTCCCGACTTTCCAAAATATGGTTTCATATTTACAGCTCGTCCTACTAAATCATCTATGTCATAGGCAGTACCTCCCTGTGATGAAATTGTATCAGGATTGTGACAATAGAGACATTTTAGATTGCAACCCTGTAAAAAAATAACCATGCGAATCCCCGGCCCATCATGTGTTCCAAAGGATTCTATAGAGTGTACATTTAAGCTCTCAGCCATATTTTATTAAAAAAACAAAGAAACGTATTCATCTCTACAATACAAAATGTAGGATTGCTTTTGATACAGGGAATATGCCTTAAACTATTACATCGATTCATGAAATGAGCGAGATAATACTTCCTGTTGCTGTTCGCGGCTAAGACGTGTGAAGTTAACTGCATAACCCGATACCCTTATGGTAAGCTGAGGGTATTGTTCAGGATTTTTGATTGCATCTTCCAATAGCTCCCGGTTAAGTACATTAACATTTAAATGCTGAGCATTTTTTATAAAGTAACCATCTAAAGCAGTAACCAGATTACTAATTCTTTCCTCTTCTGTTGAACCTAAAGATTTAGGAACAATAGAGAAGGTATTAGATATGCCATCCTGAGAATCTTTGTAGTCTATTTTAGCTACCGAATTTAAAGAAGCTATTGCGCCATGTGTATCACGCCCATGCATAGGGTTGGCTCCGGGAGCAAAGGCCACTCCTTTGGCTCTTCCATCAGGAGTAGCACCTGTTTTTTTACCGTATACCACATTTGAGGTAATGGTAAGAACAGATAACGTTGATTTTGCATTCTTATACACCTGTAAGTGCTTTAGCTCGTTACTGAAATGATTTACCAAATCGCGGGCAATGAAGTCCACACGGTCATCATCATTACCATATTTAGGAAACTGTCCTTCAATTTTAAAATCAACAGTTAGTCCATCTTCATTGCGAACAGGTTTTACCCTGGCGTATTTAATGGCAGATAATGAGTCGGCTACAATGGATAAACCTGCAATGCCATAGGCGAGGTTAATTTTTGGGTTTGTGTCAATCAATGCCATCTGGGCTTTTTCATAGTAGTATTTATCGTGCATGTAATGAATAATATTCATAGATTCATTATACACACGGGCTACTTCTTTCATGGCCATTTTAAAGTTATCCATTACTTTGTCGTAATTCAGATACTCATCTTCATTCATCGAAGGAATGCCCTCGATCATTTGTGTTCCAGTGTTCTCACATCGACCTGAATTAAGCGCCAAAAGCAATGTCTTAGCCAGGTTGGTTCTTGCACCAAAGAATTGGATATGTTTTCCCAGCTCCTGAAATGATACGCAACAGGCAATGCCATAGTCATCACTATCCCGATGGCAGCGCATCAAATCATCGTTTTCGTATTGTATGGACGATGTATCAATAGATACTTTTGCACAATAATCCTTGAAGCCCTGCGGTAGCTTGTTCGACCAAAGGATAGTGATATTGGGTTCAGGTGATGGTCCAAGGTTATATAGAGTATTCAGAAAACGGAAAGAGGTTTTGGTTACCTTGCTTCTTCCATCTACTAACATCCCACCAATGGATTCAGTTACCCAGGTTGGATCACCGGCAAAAATCTGTTCATAGGCTTCCATGCGCAGGTGACGCACCAGGCGTAGTTTCATTACAAACTGGTCAATATATTCCTGAGCTTCTTCTTCACTGATTAAACCAGCTTGTAGATCTCTTTCGATGAAGATGTCCAGGAAGGAAGATACACTACCCAACGACATGGCTGCTCCGTCCTGTTCTTTTACAGCGGCCAGATAGGCCATGTAGGTCCACTGTACTGCTTCCTGTGCATTTTCTGCAGGACGGGTAAGATCAAGGTTATAGGCTTGACCCATATCAATCATCTGATAAAGTGCTTTGATTTGTTCAGCTACCTCTTCACGTAATCTGATAACAGCATCGGTCATAGGACCGGTAATGTTTTTAAGGTCTTGTTTTTTACCTTCAATTAAGTGGTTAATACCATATAAGGCAAGTCTTCTGTAGTCTCCTATAATTCTGCCACGTGCGTAATTATCCGGCAGGCCGGTCAGAAAGCCTAAAGATCTAAATTTTCTGATTTCATCGGTGTAGGCGTCAAAAACACCGTCGTTATGTGTTTTAGTATACTTGCTAAATGCTTCTGTGATGTTATCAGCGGGTTTTAAGCCATGCTCGGATAGTGCCTTTTGAACAACTTTAAAGCCTCCGTATGGTTTCATGGCTCTTTTTAAGAGCTCGTCGGTTTGTAAGCCCACAATCACTTCGCTTTCTTTGTCAATATATCCTGCAGAGAACGAGTTTACAGTAGAAACGATAGTTGTGTCAACATTCCTCAGACCATTATTGGCTCTCTCTTCTTTTAATGCTTCCAAGCAGATATGCCATAATTTTTTAGTCTTAGTGCTGGCTCCATGTAAAAATTGATAATCACCGGTATATGGTGTTATATTTTTTCTTACAAAATCTCTTACATCAATATGTTTACACCAGTTTCCTTTGATAAAATCTGTTCGTTCCATGTTTTTCGATATTTCGGGCAAAAGTATAGTTATTTATATGAATAAAAAATCCCAACTATTTGTGAGTGGTATGTTTGGGCATATATTCAAATTTAAAATAAAGCCGTTGGTGAAGCGGTAAGTTTAGTTGAGGTGAAATGGCCTTTTGTTATTGCCTGTTAGTTGTTTATAGGTACTAATTCATTTGGTTTGATGATAACTTAGAGAGTTGTCTGATAGCTTCATTCTCTGATACCGCAATATTATATTCATGAATAAAGGTAGAGAGTAACACAACCAATTCTTTTAATTCCATTGATGACAATAACATCTTAATAGATGTATTCGGAAAAGGAATTTGTATTTTACGATTGTATTGACTGTTTTTGTTTATTTGTTCAAATTCATCTGCATCCAGTTCATTTAAATACTCTTTAAAATCAGTTAATGCATTGAGTGAAGAAAAATCAATACCAAATTGGTTGAATTCAAAATGAAATTTATTGCATTTGCTGCAGGTAAACAGATGTCCATGTAGCGTTCTTATATCTATTTTTTCCATACTTACACTTTTATGTTTCTATACTAACAATTCTAACAATTAAATTGTTTTTATTTAGACTGAATATAGAGTGTAAAGATGAAAGCTAATTCATTAGGGTGCAATCCCTAAATATGATGATTTTGTAATGTGGAGATAGCAAAGGTTATGGAAAAGAAAGCGAAAACT
>JBFHEL010000087.1:0-11954 GCA_041584155.1 Saccharicrinis sp. | reverse complement strand
ATAATAAAGAGCTTGTCTTTGCCAAACTGTTGCTGGCCAACTTTGATATTCTTCATGCGCTGTATTTGCCTTTTTTTTCTCAACGAAATTAATGAGGATTATCGAATTAAACACAAAAATTAGTCATGTTTTTATCTTCCTCAGGTATTTTATAAGTGTTGTTTCTAAGCGAATTGTCTGTGTTCTGGTTAATTGACAATTAACCTTGATGCAACACGTAAAACAACATTAACAAAATTGGGCGCTAAATTAGTAAATAGTTACCACATAAAGGTTAAAAGCATAGTTTATCTAAAAAAAAGATTAAAATAGACATGAAATTTAGCTAATAACTGTGTACCTGATATAGATATTCATCTGGAGAATAATACTTTTTTACCTTTGTATTTTAATAATTAATAAAAGTGAGCGTTGAATTTTGATCCATATAAAATTGATTTACCTGTAGTTGAGGTAATAGACCAGGTTAGAGGTGTTTTAAAAGATGAGAACACGATAGTGGTTAGTGCCCCTGCAGGAGCCGGGAAGAGTACCTTGTTGCCATTGGCTCTAATGAATGAAGAGTGGTTGGGTGATAAAAAGATTATTATGCTCGAACCCCGTAGGTTGGCTGCTAAAACCATTGCTATGCGAATGGCAGATCTGTTGGGGGAGAAGTTGGGGGAGTCTGTTGGTTATCGTATTCGTTTTGATTCGTGTGTTTCTAAAAATACAAGAGTAGAAGTGGTCACTGAGGGGATTCTGACAAGGATGTTGCAAAATGATAATGCCATTGAGCATGTGGGCATGGTTATTTTTGATGAGTTTCATGAACGTAGCTTGTTTGCCGATGTGGCGCTGGCTTTGTCAAGAGAAAGTCAGCAGGTTTTACGAAACGACCTAAGGATAATGATTATGTCGGCTACTTTAAATCTGCCACAGTTGTCAACCATGCTCAATGCGAAGGTAGTGCAAAGTGAGGGTAGAATGCACCCCGTGGAGATAAAGTATGAAGGAGAAGCAGATATGATGATGCTTCCTGAATTATGTGCCCGTCTGGTGAAAAAAGTAATGGATAGTGAGGATGGGGATGTTCTGGTATTTTTGCCTGGAGAAGGAGAGATCAAAAAATGTGAAGGGATTTTGAAAAAGTATTTAAAGGGTGTAGCTATTCATCCTTTATATGGTCAATTATCCCCATCAAAACAATTTGCTGCAATAATGCCCAACAGGTTAGGTAAGCGAAAAGTTGTGCTGGCAACCTCAATTGCAGAAACCAGTTTAACTATTGAAGGAATAAAAGTGGTTGTAGATTGTGGCTTTACCCGCACCATGCGTTTCGATCCGGGATCTGCCTTATCCAGAATGGAAACCCTTGAGATAACGAAAGATGCTGCTGATCAAAGGGCAGGCCGTGCCGGTCGTTTGTCTTCGGGAGTGTGTTACCGTATGTGGACAAAGGCTACTCAGTCTCGTTTACGAGCGCATCGCACCCCTGAAATAGTAGAGGCCGATCTGGCTTCTTTAGTGCTCGATTTGTCTGTGTGGGGAATTTCAAACCCTAATGATTTAATATGGTTAACGGCTCCGCCTAAGGCGGCTATCGCTCAGGCTTTCAGTTTGTTGAGTCAGCTGGAAGCCATTGAAGGAGGAAGAGTTACAGAACAAGGGAGGAAAATAAACCAGCTTCCTTGTCATCCGCGAATTGCACATATGCTAATAATGGCTCAGGATGAGGGCTTGGCTGCCTTGGCAACTGATATAGCAGCTCTTCTGGAAGAGCGTGATCCCTTGGATAAGGATGCCGGAATAGATATTAATTTGCGTATTGAGGCACTTAGGAAATATCGTTCAGGTCTTCTGGATAATAAGATCTTGCGGCGTATAGAAAAGGTAGCTGCTCAATACCGAAAAATGCTACACATAAAAGCAAATAATGATGCGGTGGATCCTTATGAGACGGGTTTGTTGTTGGTTTTTGCTTATCCTGAGAGGATAGCTTTTGCCAAGCCGGGTAATAATGCTCAGTTTAGATTAGCCAATGGAGCAGTTGCTGCCGCCGGACATAAGGACGATTTAGCTCATGAAGAATGGCTGGCTGTAGCACATCTAAATATGCGCGATACTAATGGAAAAATATTTCTAGCCTCGCCACTGAATCCTCGTGACCTGGCACCAATGGTTAAGGAAAAACAGTTGGTGGAATGGGATACCAAACGTGGGGGGTTTAAGGCAGAAAGTAATTTGTGTATTGGACATATTGTACTTCAATCAAAACCATTAAGAGATTTTGATGAGGAACAAAAGATAGTGGCTATTTCGAAAGCTATTGCCAAAGAGGGTGAGTGGTTGTTGGATTGGAATAAAGACGTAACTCAATGGCAAAACAGGGTGCTGAGCCTGAGAAGGTGGAATCCTCATGAGTCCTGGCCCGATGTAAGTACAACAGCATTGTTAGCGGAAAATGAAAAATGGTTGGGACCTTATCTGGGCACGATAAGAAAGCCTGAAGACCTCAAGAAAATAAAGATGAGTGAGGTGTTGATGCATCACCTCAGTTATGCCCAACAACAAAAGTTAGAAGAGTTAGCTCCTGAAAAAATTAGGGTCCCAACAGGTTCTTTTATTAAAATACAATATCAGGCAAATGGAGATGTGCCTATTTTGCCTGTTCGTTTGCAGGAGATTTTTGGATGGCAGGATACGCCAAAGGTTAATGCCGGAAAAATAAGTTTGTTGATGCATTTGCTTTCGCCGGGGTTTAAACCTGTGCAGATAACAGCAGATTTGAGAAGCTTTTGGAGAGGTGCTTATTTTGAGGTGAAAAAAGAATTGAAAGCCAGATATCCCAAACATAAATGGCCGGATGATCCTCTCACAGCGGTTCCGAACAGGAAATAGCTTTTTATTGAAATGTTAGGTTGATGGCTGATTTTCTTGCGTTTTGATGTGTTATACAAGTTATTGCATTCGTTCTTAATCATAAATAATTATTTGTCTTGCGAATTTTCTCAGCTCTATAATGCCTGTAAGCTTTTAAGCTTGCTTTCTTGACAATAGTTGAGTTTAAATGTAAATTTACACTACGCTATGTTTCATTTAAATATCTGCTTATGTCGCACGAGAAGTCACTTCATGATGGGAAAAGGAAAAAGAACGTCCGGAAATCCTTAAAAGAAAAGCGTGCCGAGAAACGGCTTAAACAAGAGGTTAAGCTCCACGCCAGGAAGCCACGGAGTAGAAAATCATTGCTCGAAAGTATTGAGTAGTATTGTTTTCGGGTTTTACATTGTTATAGCCTGTAATTTTTTATGCAGGCTATTCTTGTTTTTAAATTGATAATAGCCAACTTTAAATCAAACTTGAGGCGAGGCTTGTGCTGGTTAGTATGTTTGTTTAGCGCAAAGGCTTTAGTATAGTTTGTGGGAGCTTGTTGTTTTTTAGGTTCTGTTTTATTTTAAATGACGTGGGTTTTCTATTTTTTTTCCATATAGTTACTATTTTCTATCAAAGTCTTCGTTGTCATTTTTTTGCTTAACATCATCCTGTTATATCTGTCTAAAGTTTTTAAATTAGCATGCTAAGAACTTGTTGATTAAAATCTCTAATTCTATAAAAATACGGTTTTATGGTCATTAAGAAAATACTATTGCTATTCACAGTCTTATTTGCTGTAGAAGTATCTCAGGGGCAAACCAACGATAAGGATGCTTTTGCTGAGATGGATAAGAAATATGCGGAAAAAATGCAGCAGATGGAGCAGGATTACGCCAGAAATAGGGAACGAATGCAGAAAGAATACGAAATACGTATTAAGAAAATGAATGATGAATTTGAGAAGTATCTGAAGAAAGCTTTTAAAGAAGTGGATCAGAATGATGAGCTCGTTAAGCCTGCAGAGGTACCTAAGCCTATTGATCAACCGGTTTATCAGCCATCAGAAATAATTGTGTCTGCAAAAGATTTGGCTCCTGTGTCAGATCCTATTATTCCTAAAATGGCGGTGGAGGATGCTCCGGCTTATTCTATTGCCCCTATTGTAATGCCTGTTGATGGTATGGAAAAATATAAGCAGCCGCTGATAATCGATTTTTTTGGTAGTGAGGCAAGCCTGTATGTCGATTCGCGTATGAAGTTGTTGAGTCTGAATTCGGTAAAAGGGGATAGTTTTGCTAAATACTGGGATGATTTTAGTAAAACATATTATCAAATTTACCTTGAATCGTTGTTAGCTTATGCTGCCAAAACCAATTTAAACGATTGGGGTATTTACCAGCTAATTGACCAGTCTTCAAAGAGGTTATATGGCTCATCGAATAATCAGGAGATGTGGAAATGGGCTATGTTAAATCAAGCAGGATATCAGATTAAAATAGGTTATAATGGTTCTGTGGTTTGTGTGATGCTTCCTTTTATGCAGGAAGTTTATGGTAAGCCATATTATCATATTGGCGGATACAATTACTATCTTCTGGATGATAAATTAGGCGCTAAGAGTGTGTATACCTATGAAGATGATTTTGGCGGCGCATCGAAGAAAATTGATTTGGATCTGCCTTTTGCCTTAAATTTTGAAGATGACGATAATTTTGTGCTACGAAAAACCTATTTACCCAAAGAGAAGGAGTCATTGGTTTTAAAAATGAATAAAACCACTATGGCATTCTTGGCAAGTTATCCACAAACAGCTAATACTGTATATCTGAATGCTGCTATATCTGTTTCGGTGAAAAATGCACTCTACGAATATGTGAAACCTCGTATCGTAGGTATGTCAGAGAGTGAAGCCGTTACTTATCTTTTAAATTATCTGCACCATTCATTTGAATATAAAACCGATCGAGATCAGTTTGGTAAGGAGAAAATGTTTTTTCCTGATGAGATCTTTTATTATCCATTCTCTGATTGTGAAGACAGGACTGTATTATTTACGCGTATGGTAAACGATTTGTTAGGTTTAGATGTGGTGGCTTTAACTTACTTTAGTCATATGGCTGCAGCAGTTTCTTTTTCCTCTCCGGTTGAAGGATATAGTTTTATGGTAGGAGGACAAACCTATACTATTTGTGATCCAACCTATATTGATGCGCCTATAGGTTCGGTTATGCCTGACTATAAGGATTATACACCGATTGCAATTAAAATCAGTAACAATAATAAAATGAGTAATTTTTGGCAGTTGATTGCCAGAAATATAGAGAAAGATAATGAAGGGAAGATTTTTATTGCCGACAGGAAAATAGCAGAAAATGGGAAATATATAGTTTCAGGATGGTTTACCGATGAGGTTAAAATAGGAGATAAAAGGTATAGTGCATCTAATAATAGTCGTGATTTGTGGTTTGCTACCTTTGATAATAAAGGAGCAATGGAGTGGTTTTTACCCGTTAATTGCTCAGGATATGGATATGCTCAGGCGTTTAATGTAGGTAAGAATGGGAATGTATATGCTTTGGTAAATTATACAGGGGCAGTAACTGTCAATAATCGTCAGTTGTGCAATAGTGATCATGCTGCGCATCTTATTCTGGGAATTTCGGGTAAGGGAGAAACGATATTAGGGGAAAGTATTGATTATGAGGTTCCGGAAGGGAAAAAGCTGGCTTTCTATGGTAAGTTTAAACCTGATGGAACAAAAGTAGATTTGTTATCCTTTCCTACAGATCGGGTTAGGTTTGATTCCCAGATCACCGTAGATTCGCAGAATGATGTGGTAGTCCGTGGTATCGTGGGTGAAATAGAAGGGCTTACCAAAGAGGTGCCCATAAATCTTTCAATGGCTAGCTATAGTGCCGAGGCAGAGCTTGAGAAGTATATGAATGATTTTAAAAAACAACAGTATAATAAGCATATGGCGCCTTTGTTTGCTGCAGTAAAGGTACTTTCGCAAAATGGAGGGAGTATTTCCGGTTTACATGTTCGTGATCTGATACGTAAAAATAATCCGGATTTTCCCAGAGAGAATCCGGAGGTTTATGAAGGTCTGTTGCGTATGCAATTTGTGGTTAATGAAGGTGGTGTTGTGAAAATAGAAACTTATCAGAAGAAAAAAGTATCACTCTTTTCCATGAGTATTAATAATAATAGCAACTTGCAAATAGTACAAAGCTCTAACGATTCCTATACTTTAAATTTTTTAAATGGTGTACAGGTAGGAAAGGCCTTTATCTGGTATGATTTAAATTCTTTGGAGCTGAATCGTAATGGCGCTATGTTGTTTGATTATGATAATGATCACACCAGAAAAACGGTTGGGATTGATGAAATTGTTCATTAATATGACCTTTGGATGTGAAAGAGGATAAGATGGAGTTGTTTTGTTAGTTCTGATGTTTGTTTTTTTTAGTGATAGCCTGCTTTCTTTTTTTTCGGGTGCTATTAAGTGGAAGTTTCCTTTTGTTTGCTATTTATTTAGATAGGAGAAAGAATTTGTCCGGGTGTTAGTGCATACAAAGTATTGTCTGTACCTTTGCTTCCAATTTATGCAAATCCTGTTCTAAACAGTAAATGTAAATGAAGATACATGACTAATAAAAAGCAGAGCGAAATGCTCACGAAATTTGCCAATAAGCTTAAACCTTTTCAACTTAAAATTGAAGTGAGTTTATTATTTATTAATTTAATTGGAATGCTGCTTCAGGTAAAAGGCATTGATCCAGGAGCCAATATTGTATTTGCTTCTTTGCCAGCATTAGCAATCGTGTATTTCATCATGTCTTTTAAAGAAGTGGAGACGAAAATGGTGAGCGATTTTAACTTAAATAAAGTGGCTTATATTTCTTTTTCAGTAGCTATCCTGGGAACTGGATGGTCGGTATGGAGTCTTTCCGGATCCGGACAGATGACCCTTATCTCATCTATTACCATGTTGATCTGTCTGATTGTATCAATACTATTTAGGATTAAAAATAAAGAAGAAAAAATTATTGATTCAGAGATAATTAGGATGCTTGTTATTCTGTTTGTGGTTGGGTCTTTATATGTAACAAGAGGTACCAATGGATTTACACATAAAGAAGTTCGCACAGAAAAAATAAATAATTAATGGAACAGAGTTTTTTTAATAGTCAGACTTTAGGTTTAGGACTTTGCCATATAGTTAATCAAGTATATAAAAATGCAATTGATGCACTTGATCTGCAACAAACAGATAAAGAGTTGATAAAATACGATGAAGCTTTAATTTGTCAGGCATTACCGAAATAAGATTTATGCGTTAAAAATCTACATCTTATCATAAATTTTATAATCATTAAATATTGTTGTGTTTTATGCCTTTGATTAAAGATATTCATAAAAAGAGTTTGCCTCTTTTAACGATAATGCTGGCTTCTTTAGTTACCTTATCTCCTTTTGCTATTGATTCTTACCTGGCAGCGATGCCGTTGATGGCCACTTTCTTTGGGGTGCATATTAGTGTGGTGGAGTTAACCATTACGCTTTATTTTTTAGGATTTGCGCTGGGTAATTTCTTAGGTGGACCTTTGTCTGATTCCTTTGGTAGGCGAACGATAGCACTTTCTGGAATAGCCTTATATGGTATGGCCTCATTTTTTATCACTTCATGTACTTCTATACAACAGGTTATTTTAATCAGAGTGCTTCAGGCTTTTGGGGGTGGATTTGCTACTGTAACCGCTAATGTGTTTATACGCGACTGGTTTAAAGGTAAGCAAGTGGCCAGACTGGTTACGGTAGTGAGTATGATGATGATGTTGGCACCGTTATTTGCCCCTGTTATAGGAGCTGTATTAATTAAGATAAGTGGGTGGCAGGCTGTTTTTTATTTTATGGGCTCCTTTGCTGCTTTTTTATTTACGGCTTTTTTCCTGTTAATTCCGGAGTCCCGTGAAAAGGCTTTGATTACTCGGCGTATAACTGCTGATCAGTTATGGGGAAAGTATCGTGTATTTTTCTCTCATCGTCAGTCGGTAATTACACTTTTTGCTGTAAGTTTTTCTATGTCGGGGCTCTATATATTTTTAACCACGGCGTCTTTTATTTATATTGATTTTTTTGGCGTTGAACAAGAAAAATTCCCTTTGCTTTTTGGGTCAAATGTGTTGTTAAATATATTACTGTCGTTTTTAAATACCTTGCTGTTAAAATCTTACAAGCCAAAGTATTTGTTGCGTGCGGGTTTGTTGTTGCAGCTTATTGCTGGTGTTATTTTGTTTGTGATTGTACGTTTAGAAACACCTATGTTCTGGGCAATGTTTATAGGTATTGTTCTTTTTGTGGGAAGTTTGGGTCTGATATTCGGGAATGGTACCGCAGTGATTCTTAATCATAATCCTAAGGTAGCAGGATCTGCCAATGCCACTATTGGTATTATGCGTTTTATTATAAGTTTTATATTGGGTAGTCTGATTGCTTTATTTCATTCTGAGAATCTAATTCCAATTGGGACAGCCATGTTTTGTTGTACACTGATTGGTAATGTGTTATATGCTGTGGTTATGCGTCAATATAAACAAATAGACAAAGATGAATAAGATAAATCTGAGAGGAGGAGTAATTATGATAGGTTCGCTGTGGTGGGATAATTCATTGATTCGTACAGCCTGGCGTGATAAATACCTGTCTGATCCGGATAAGCATTGTTTTGTAGATTTAAATATCAGGTATGGCAGGCGAGCAGGAACAAGGAGTAATACCTATACGATGATCTATAATAATCATCCATCCACAAAAGCAGGAAAAGCCATTGTATGGCCTTTTAAATATCCGGTAGAAAACTATGCTTACCTCGAAGAACAGACCTATGCCATCGCTTTGGCCGAAGGAATTTGTGAGGGGCAAGCTAATAAGTTAGTTACGGATTGGGGTGCGGTTGCTATACTGGTAAATCCCAAATTAGAAGAAGCCCTTGCTCATCAGCTTAAGCAAAAGTGGCGGGAGTTGTATGGCTCTGTTCAGATAGATACGAAACAATATGCTATTGAGGAAGAAATGCCTGTTATTGATGATAAAGGTTTTTTTAAATTGGATTGGAAACCGGAAATGAATCAGTTTGATTTTCTAATAGGAACAGCTATAGTCCCCAAACCCCATCGTTTGCTTGATGCAAAAGAAATTGCCTGTAATTTTACAGACCAACAATACAGTACCTATTTTGATAATAACTTACATGCCGGATTAAGAACCTTTCAGGATGAAGAAATTTTATTTTATTTAAAGAAAGAGTGAGGGTGTTATTGGTGGACTATGGGAAGATGTAATAAAACATTTTTAACTTGTAGCTTAAAAAAAGGATCACATGCATACTTTTATTTCTGTCGATGAACATGTCTCCTTGTATCCATTAAAAATGGCTGATGCAAAGGAGGTCTTTAGTTTGATATCTCAAAATAGAGAGTATCTCGGGAAATGGTTGCCTTTTATTACTCTTACAAAAGAACAGAATGATACTATATGTTTTATAGAGTCGATGATACATGCAAGGAATGATGAGTCGGAGTTTGTTTTTTCGATGATGCTTAACGGCGAAATTGTTGGTTTAATAGGATTGAGAGTAATAGATAAAATAAATAAAAAATCGGAAATAGGATACTGGATAGCTCAATGTTTTCAGAAGAGAGGCATTGTAAGTAAGTCAGTGAGAGCTTTGCTTGGATTTGCTTTTAATGAAAAGGGCATGAACAGAGTGCAAATAAAATGTGCTGTGCAAAATGAGTCGAGCCGCCGAATCCCTCAACGACTGGGCTTTCTTTTTGAAGGGATTGAGCGTGAAGGAGAGCTGTTATCAAATGGTGAATTTACCGATCTTGAGGTGTATAGTTTGTTAAAAAAAGAGTTCTGATTTTTTAGGTTTCTTTGCTTCTCTTTTTGAAGAGAATGCCTTTGGGGCGTATTGCTTTTTTACTTCCTGTAAAATATAAGCTAATCAGAAATACATCAATGTAATAGGTGAAAAAATCTATGACGCTACAAATTTAAATAGCTTATTTACTCCTTATCTTAAGGTTTGTTCTTTGGTGATTGCCTGTTCAATTGAATGTTTCAGTCGTTAGGTAATTAACCTAATATTATAGATATTTGCAAGCATATTAAATGGTATAGAGGTATGGATGTGTCTCTATTTTTATTTTTTTTCATCGGTGCCGGTTTTGTCTTGGTAAATGGTTTGTTAAACGGACATTCTGAAATATCTAACGGTTCAAAAATATTCTTGTTTAATAAGCTTAGTTTATCAGGATTATAATTATTGAACAATGGGAAGCGAAGCTTTTGTCTTGTGTTTAATCTAAAAGCTTCAGGTTAAGAAGTTGATCATTTATGTATGTTTTTATTAGTATTCTTCTTTAGTATTCGTTTGTATGAATAAGGTTATTGGATTTACTATCTCACACAAAGAGATTGATCATAGTGATATAGATGTTTTTAATGTTGGTTTGCAGCTTCTTCATTTTAAGGCAGCAGGCTTTAATGTTTATTTGTGGGGGATAGGTAATTTAAAAGAATGTACCATCAATGATTCTTATAGTCTTTCGTTTCCTTTATCTAATAATTTATTGGATAGGAATATATTAATTACCGTTTTAGAGAATTGTATTGAGCTTGAAAATGATTGGTTGGGTTGTATTCCTGTTTTTTATAATAAAAAGGAATTAATTGTATCTACGTTAAGCTTAAAAACATTTAAAGGAAAAGAAATTAATGTTGATGGTTTACATAGTTATTTGAGATTTGGCTATTCTGTATTTCAGGAGACGGCTTATTCTGATGTTAAATACTTGAGGTATTTTTCAAAACTAATTGTTAAACAAAATTCGTTTGACATCATCTTAAAGGATGATCCTGCCAAGAATGATGATTGGTTAAAACATTCCTATGACGAAGCAGATGTTCTTGCCTCTATCAAAGCATATGTTAACGATGTGGAAAATAAGCTCGAAGGCTCTGTTATTTTGCCTACTTCTGCAGGATTTGATTCCCGGTTGTTGAATGTAATGGTAAATGATAAGTCTAGAATTAAATCGTATACCTATGGGGTTAGTCAGAATCAATCCCGAAATAAACAAGTGGTATATGCTTCAAAACTGGCGAAAATTTTAAATACGCAATGGAAGCACGTTAAGATTTCTTCGTTCTATGACTTAATTCCTCAGTGGCATAAACTATTTGGTTTTTCTGTTCATTTGCATGGTATGTTTTATATTGCTTTTTATAAAAAGATTATAGAACAAAATAAAAACAATGTAGTGTCTTTGCTGAGTGGGATTGTTGGAGATGTTTGGTCAGGTAATGTGATTAATCCGACTATTGATGACTTTGAAAAACTGTCTTATCTGGGGTATACTCATGGGTTGGCTTTGCAAGCCGGAAAAATTGTAAATGATGGATATTCTAACGAGAAAAAATTTTATCATTATAACCAGCACTTGTTAAATGATCATCGCTTTGCTTTGGTATCGTCTATGCGTATGAAACTTATGCTTCTTTGTCATTTGACACAATTGCCAGAGTATTTTGGTATCCCCGTTTGGACTCCTTTTCTTGATTTTAATATTGCTACCAGGATTCTTTGTATACCGCACTCAAGATGGAAAGGCCGAAAATGGCAGGTTGATTATTTTAAACAAAATAAAGTATGGTTGGAAGAGATGAATCTTAGTTATACCAAAAATAATCGAGTAAACTTTTTGGGTGCCTCTAATTATAATTTTGAACCCATTGATCCTGACTGTTTGAATGGAGTTGTGAGCCCCGAGGATATTGATAAAATTAATAATATTTTGAGAAAACAGACACCAAAACATATACTGATGAATAAGATTATGACTACCCCTGTTGTAAAAGTTATTTTAGGAAAGTTAGGTGTGAAAGATAAGTATATGCAGGCTCTCAATGAGTATAATGTAATCAAGGCAATAGATATGTCCTTTAAATATAACAGACAGTAGTTCTGTTAAGTATCTGTATTTGGTTGCATAGCGCTCTTTTAAGATATACCTAGTGCTAATTGAATAGTT
>JBFHEL010000086.1:0-11957 GCA_041584155.1 Saccharicrinis sp. | reverse complement strand
CAAAAAGCTTTTTTGTTTGCTGTCCATACAAGAGAATCTCTTTTTTAGCCTGCACTAAGGAAAGTTCACCAGTGCTTAACATTCCAAAATTAATATGTTTGAGGGTAAACTCTTCATCATCTTCACGATCCGGAACCAATTTGGTAACTAAATTAACCAAATATTTCACAAACCATATTTGAATCAGCACATTAAATACATTAAAAAAGGTATGAAATAAAGACAGGGCAATAGGCACAGAGGCTGCATTTACAAAAGCCGATTTACCTGAGAAAATTTGTGCTATGCCATCAATTCCTTTCAGAAAATAAGGAAATACCACCAATACCCAAACAACGCCCAAGACATTAAACAACAGGTGCAATCGTGCGGCACGTTTGGCTGTTACATTGGCTACCATTGCCGCTAAGTTAGCCGTAATGGTGGTTCCAATATTTTCACCTAAAACCATAGCTGCTGCACTTTCAAATCCTATCCATCCGTTATTACACATCACCAGCGTTAAAGCCATTGTTGCACTCGAGGACTGAATGACAACTGTTAAGATGGTACCTATCAAAAGAAAGATCAGACTGGAACCAAGTCCATTACCCGTAAAATCCTTCAGAAACTCAAAGATCTCAGGGCTTCTCCCTATATCCGGTACACTGGCCTTTAAACTCTCAAGACCAATAAATAATAAGGCAAAACCTAATAATACCTGCCCCCATGATTGATTACGTTCTTTTTTTGAAAAAACCAGCGGAAAACCAATCCCTATAATAGGATAGGCCAAAACACTCATCTTCACTTTAAAACCAAGAATAGAGATAATCCAGGCAGTAACCGTAGTACCAATATTGGCTCCCATAATTACCCCGGCAGATTCGGTTAAGGTAAGCAAGCCTGCGTTAACAAAACTTACAATCATTACCGTAGTGGCACTTGACGATTGAATTATGGCAGTAATAGAAATTCCAGTCAGAACCCCCATAACCCGGTTGGCTGTCATTACCGCTAAAAAATCACGAAGTTTACTTCCTGCAACCCGCTGTAAGGCTTCGCTCATAAGTTTCATTCCATAAAGGAACAAACCCAGCGAACCTATCAATGTTAGAAAATCTAATAGTGTGTAGTTCATTTTTTTCCGTTTCCAGCAGCGAAAATAATCAAACTTAACAGAAAATGAAGAATTCTTTATTTTTTATTGAACTAAAAACTCATTTGTAGTGTCAAAAATAGATATTTCTAAATTTTCACACTCAAAAATAACCTGCCATCATTCTTCCCCAAAGCCATTGCTGACATTGATTTTATAAGAATATTATTTTCATACTTCGCTCCTATATAAGGCTAAAGAAGGGGATGCAATACATCCGGAATAAACCAATAAAAGCTGCTCTCTTTGGAGATGCAGCTTTTATTGGTAGTTTAACTGATTATATTAAAACGAATAGCCCACTCCTGCTCTTAGGTTTAACCCTTGCATAGGATATCCATTCCATTGATAATATTTTGATATAAAGGCATTATTCAGATTGGCAAATAAATTCCATTTTGAACTTAAGGTATACTCTGCACCCAAACTAAAATCAACAGCAGATTTCAATTCCTTATCCTGTCCTGTAGTTACATCCAGTGCATAGCGCTTTCCTATGGCATATAAGCCAACATTAAACCATAAATCCTCCAGCGGTGAAGCATTGGCAGTAAAACCAATCTCAACTTCGGGTTTATGCCAGGGCTGAGAAAGCTCATCGAGGTTCCATCCCATGTATTTTCCTCTTAAAAGAATATTAAACTCTTGTGATGGCTCATATTTCAGCTCTCCTGAAACGGTTAATAACGAACCATCATCATACACTACATCAAATAAATTGCTTTGAGCAACAGATCCTGTATCCGACGACAAAGGAGATACAGTACTAAAGGCCCTATTCTGATAAAAATGTTCATCACTAAAAACAGTATAATCTACTCTGGCCACGAAAGCCGTTTTAGAGCTAAAATTACCTTTGATACCCCCAAACAAGTGAATACCCTGAAAACTATTTTGCACATTCACATCGGCTGCTACAAAATGATTTTCCTTTTGAATTTTCTGATAATTATTGATGGTATAATCACCTTTAACCCCTCCAAAAGCCGATACTATTCCATCAGCAATCACCAGGTTGGCTTCCAGATGTGGGGCTATATTAAATTCGTTATCATCGCCTCCCAATTCACTATAGGTATCTAATCCGATCTTTATATCTGCTCCTTCAAAAACAAAACCTATGGCCGGGCATATTTTGATGATGGTCATATCTCTCTCCTCAAAGTAGTATAACGATGAATCTGTTGCAGGAACTGAAGTACCATAATAATCAACGGCAGCACTTATATCAAAAAATTTATCATCAAAATACTTCCTCAAATCACCACCTAATCCAAAGCTGCTTTCATTTACACCGGTAACATTACCAAATGTACTAAATCTAAAATCAGCCTTAAAGGCCAGGTCTTTTTGTTCTACTACTTTATTAGCCAGTCCCACATTTAAATCAAAAGAACTCAATCTCTGCCTTGTCTCAGGCATTAACTCATCACCAGTAAAGGCTGTATAGGGATTCAGATAATAGTATTCCTGGGCTTCATCAATTGTTTGGAAACCGTAATAATTATACACATTATGATTAAACTCAGCATCGATAGAAAGCGTATAATCGTCCCAAAATCTACGAAAATACAAAGAAGCCCAGGTATCGTTCATAGGAGCTGCTGATTTGCGATCATCCTCCAGTTCTATTTCGCCATCAGAAGTAAAATGCCCTACATTTAAGCCCAAGGCATATTCCTTGGAGCGCAGCACATTGTAATTTAAATCGCCAAAAAGCGTTACATAATTCCCCAGGCCACCTTTAATATACGACTTATCCAATACCGATTTACTTTCTGTTTTTAAACGGGCAGCAGTAATGGGTTCAATAGCTAAACCTGAGGTCATGGCTTTGCTTAAAACATGATAGGAGAATTGTGGCTGAAAGCTTGATGAATCCATCTCATTGACGGGCATCTTATTTATCTTATAGGCTTCAGAAATAATTGGATTATACTCCCTAACTACCTTCACATCTTGTTTTAATTCCTGAGCATAAGAAACTATGGGCAAGGCTAAAAACACAAGTATGGATATAATATATTTCATCATCTGTTTTAAGTTAGTTATTTATTGTATGTTAAGTGAGTCGACTGATTCTTGAACCGATGACACAGCCATCTTTTGTTCAATGGCTTTTAAACGCGTTTTAACCATCTTATTAATATCATCATCACCCTTATAATTTTCCTGGATACTTTGCAGATACTGCTTAGCCTGAAAATATTCGGCATTGGAATCATAAATATCAGAAAGAACTATAAAACTACGGGCCAACCAATACTGGTGCGAGGTTCCTTTGTTGGCAAAATCAAAGACCTCATTTTCAGCCTTTTCTTTTTGTCCCCTATCGTAATAATACTGGGCTATAATATATTTAGCCTCCGCACCTTCTGCGCTCTGGGTATTTTGCGCCAGTACTTTATATTCTTCAATAGCCAAATCTATTTCACCGTTAATAATATGTGCACCTGCCTTCATATATCTGGCCTCTCGTACTATTTCTCCTGCCACTTTAGGTGAATTCATTACCTCAGAAGCACTGACTATTGTTTTTTTAGCATCCTTAAGTTGATAATAGCAACGCATAATACCTATTCTGGCTTCCATCCGGTTACCTTCTATTTCGGCAATATCCTTTAGTTGCACAAAACTGGTCAACGCTTCTGCATATTTGCCCATGCCATAATTAATTTCTCCTGAGCGGATCAGGGCATCCTCGGTAAAGATATTTTTTCCCTGACTAACAACCTGGTTATAGGCTCTGAGCGCATCATATTTTTCACCATTCTTATACAAGCAATCGGCCATATAATAATTAGCATTAAGCACAAACATACCTTGCGGATAACGACTTAAATAGTTTTGAAAACTTTTAATAGCAGCATCACAATTACTATTCATATAATAACGTTCGGCTGACACATAACTCAATGAATCCTTTTCACGAACATCAACCTGAGCAAAGCTGCCCAGTGTTTTAGTATAAGCTACATAACCATCCAAATCATTACGATCCATATAAATATTCCGTATACCCTGCAGCGACTCAATGGATTCCTGTGTTCCTGGAAACTCATTAACTACTCGTTTGTAAAAAGCCATTGAATTACTATAATCACTTGAGTTATAATACACAAGTCCCAACTGAAGCATGGCCTTTTTAGCATAACTACTGTTTGCATATTTTTCCTTGATGGTTTTATAATTTCTGATAGCATTCTCTAAATCGTTTAAAGCCACATACGACTCTCCCATTTCATAGAGTGCATCATCCACATAATTTGAACTGGGATAAGTATTAATCAGGTTTTTCAAGGCTGTTATTTTGGTCTCATGCTGCTTTAAGATACCATACGATATTGCCTCTTGATAAATAGAATAATCTGGAGATCCGGCCACCACACTGCTTCCTTGCTTATAATAATTGATGGCCTGTTGAAAGTCGCGCTGAACAAAATAGCAATCCCCAATCCGGTTACAGGCATCTCCTACCGTAGCTTTTTGATTATCTTTTTCAATATTAATGTATTTACGCCACCATGATTTGGCCAGTTCATAGTTTTTGCCTTTAAACTCAGCATAACCAATATTATAATGTGCCAGACCATAATACTCTGTTCCAAAACTTCCCGGAGTAAGAATAAACGTATTGTAATCCGTCACCGCCTCGGCATAATGATTTAATCGGTATTTAGCCTCTCCTCTCCAATAGTAGGCTTTTACCTTCAAATCATTATCGTACTGACCATATTTTAAACTGTAATCAAAAAAGTGTATGCATTCTTCAAATCGTAAATTGGTAAATAAATCAATGGCACGATAATACGCTACTCTTTGCAAAGCCTGATAGACACGAGCATTTTTAACTTTAATATTTTCAAGAGCATCGAGTGCCTGCTGATAATTTTTTGTTGTTAAAAACACCTTACCCAGATAATCGTAGGCTAAGTCAATCTTATCACTCTCGGGGAAGGTATCAATAAAACTTAACAGGGAATTAATAATCTCATTAAAGGGGGAATAATTAAGTTCATAGTTGAGTTTAATGGTATTAAAGAAGGCATCTTCCTGAATATCCTTATCAAAATCATATTGCGAGGCTGCTTCAAACGCTACGCGCGCCCGTTTTTTATCGTTGAGTTGCAAATGACAATGAGCCAGATGATAATAAGCATTCTGGGCCATCTCATCATTAGCCGAAGTAACCATACTCAGAAACTCAGCTGCTTTCTCATAATCTTTCTGAAAATAATAAGCAAAACCCATATGATAATAATCCTCCCGGCGTGGTTTATCGGAAAGATCAATGGTGGATTTTAAATATTGAGCAGCCTGCGGATAATTCTTTTTAGCAAAATAGGATTCTCCTACTATTCTCGACATATCGGCTTTACGGGCCTGTGTACCTTGTTCCATTAACGGAAGAGCATATTCTATAGCTACATCGTAATCACCTTTGAGGTAATGGATCTGAGCAATATAGAAGGGAACCACCTTTTTAAATCCGGGTACATCAATCAAACGTTCAAAACCCTCAAGAGCTGTTTTGTAATTGCCTTTTTGATATTGAATATGTGCATAATAATAATTGGCAGCATCGTAATATTTACCATCCACATCCTTTAAATCGTAGAAATACTGATTTGCCACCTCATATTCTTCTTCCATAAAATGACAATAGCCCTTTTTAAAATTATAGGCCTGAGTGGTTTCATCATCCAGATTACGGACTTCAACCTTTTCAAACTCACGAATCGCCTGTTTATATTTTTTATTGGTCAGCTTCATATCTCCCAAATGAAAATAAGCATAGGGGCGTTTGTTATTTTCGGGATAATCCACAATAAATTTCTCAAACAGATAAGTAGCATCATCGTTTTCCAGGTTTTTGGCACACATGGCCTGATAATAGCATGCCTCGGCATATTGATTTGATTCACCACGGACAGACTGCCGGATGATTTTATCAAACTGGTCGCGTGCCGAACCATATTTATGCAAACGATAAAGCTCCATTGCCTTTTCATAAACTCTTTCGGGCTGTTGCAGACCTAAAGATTGCTGTGAAAACAGAGACAAGCTTAAAAACAAAGCTATAATAGTTACGGATAGGTATTTTGTGTTTATCATTCAAGTAAAGCTTTTGTGCAAGGTTATACAAATACTTTTAAGGCCCTAAAGATATAAAAATAAGGTCATGTGTGATAACAGAATTATTACATTACTCCAAACGTATGATTATCACAATTTATTTTTTTATTTTCACCAAAAATTAATTGCAGCAGAATATATAGTACCTTAGTCAGATGAGTAAAAAACAAGATGTCACTATAGAAAATAAACAACAAAACATTGTTGAGTTTAAAAACACTGTGATTCGCCACCGTGAAAATATTGTTTTAAAGGACGTTCAACTGGAAGTTAAAAAGGGAGAATTTATATACCTCATAGGTAAAGTAGGTAGCGGTAAATCGAGCCTGCTAAAGGCTATCTATGCTGAAATTCCGGTTACTGAAGGATATGTTTTTGCTGTAGGTTACGACCTGAAAAAAATTAAAGCGCGTAACATTCCTTTTCTACGTCGTAAGATGGGTATTATTTTTCAGGACTTTCAGTTATTGGGCGATCGTTCTGTATACGAGAATCTGAATTTTGTGTTAAAGGCTACCGGTTGGAAAAACAAAAAAGAAATGGACAAACGCATCAGGGAGGTATTGTCGCAGGTAGACATGGTACATAAGGGATATAAAATGCCACATATGCTTTCCGGAGGAGAACAACAACGTATTGGCATTGCCCGTGCGCTACTTAATGCTCCCGATTTAATTTTGGCCGATGAGCCCACCGGCAACCTCGATCCTGAGACAACCAATGAATTAATGGTGCTGCTTCAAAAGATATCGGCAGAAGGAAAAACCGTTATCATGGCTACCCATAACTATGGTATGATAGATAAATACAAAGGCCGAATTTTAAAATGCGAAGACACACGACTTAAGGAAGATGTTGAAAGTTGAGGTTTTAGGGTTACAGCTTCTGATTTATAGACTAATCGCTGAACAGAAAAATTAAAAGCTAAAACGGGCTGGCCGGAGTAAATTATTGGTCACACAACCCATCCCGCCTAAGCGGGAGGATTATGATTATAACTTACACCGGTTATAATAATTTATGAATCTTTACCTTTATATTATTCTCAGCCGAGCAACTCCAGGGCCTTTTTAATTCGTTTCATAGCCTCCACAAGCAACTCATCAGAAGTAGCATACGAAAAACGTAAACATTTGGGGCTACCAAAGGCTTCACCGGTAACGGTGGCAACATGTGCTTTCTCCAGAAGGTAAATAGCTAAATCAGATGCCGTATGAATAGTATATCCCTGATACGACTTCCCAAAGAAACCTTCCACCTGAGGAAACACATAAAAAGCACCTTGTGGTTCATTTATCTTCAACCCCTCTATTTCTTTGGCCATTTTCAATACCAGGTTACGTCTTCTTAAAAAGATTTCTTTCATCTTCATTGAAGGTTCCTGCGTTCCACATAATGCAGCAACCGATGCCATCTGCGAAATGGAACAAGCACCCGAAGTATACTGTCCCTGCAATTTATTACATGCATCAGCTATCCACTGAGGTGCAGCAATATACCCAATCCTCCACCCTGTCATGGCATAGCCTTTTGAAACACCGTTCACAACCACTACCCTGTCTTTCAGCTCTTCAAACCGGGCAATACTCTCATGTTTACCTTCGAAAGTAATCAACTCGTATATCTCATCCGAAACAATGGTCACTTGCGGATATTTTTTAAACACCTCAGCCAGTGCCTTCAACTCTTCTTTTGTATACAGGTTACCTGTTGGATTCGATGGTGAACTAAAAATAAACAGCTTGGTTTTTGGCGTAATAGCAGCTTCCAATTGCTCAGGTGTAATTTTAAAATCCTGCTCAATACCTGCTTCAACAATTACATTGGTAGCCTGAGCCAAATTAACAATCTCCACATAACTCACCCAGTATGGGGCTGGAATAATGACTTCATCGCCGGGGCCTACCAGACTCAAAACAATATTAGCGATAGATTGCTTGGCGCCATTGGAAACAACGATTTGAGAAGGTACAAATTTCAACTGGTTATCGCGTTTAAACTTGGTACAGATGGCTTCCTTTAACACTTGCAATCCGGCAACAGGTGTATATTTCGAATAATTGTCATCAATAGCTTTCTTGGCAGCCTCTTTAATATGGTCAGGAGTATTAAAATCGGGTTGACCAATGCTTAAGTTAATCACATCAAAACCTTTGTCCTGCAACTCACGACTTTTTTGCGACATGGCCAGGGTAGCCGATTCATTTACATTAGCTAATCTTTCAGAAATATACATATTATTTATTTTAACTTTTAAAATAATGTCCAGCTCCAACGTTTTGAAAAACTAAAATGATTGGAATTGATGTTAAATACTACTATTTTCACGCAATTATTAATTCATTTGCCAAAAGTAATATTTTTAGAGATTATGGAAGATATTCTAGAGCTAATAAAATACATTTTACCTTCACTCGTTGTATTTTTTACCGCATTAATATTAGTGCGCTGGTTTTTAAAAAATGATATGGAACGACGCAGGCAGGAGTTTTTATTATTAAAACACAAGGATAGTTTACCTACCCGACTGGCTGCCTATGAGCGACTGACTTTGTTTTTAGAAAGAATCAGTGCCGAATCGCTGGTAATACGCGAACAAGGAAAAACGACCACCAGCAAACAATTTCAGGCACATTTGCTCTCTACCATACGTACTGAGTACGAACACAATATAGCCATGCAGGTATATATGCCTCCAATGACATGGAATTTGATAAAGGCCGCCAAGGAAGAGATGGTTCGTTTGGTAAATATTTGTGCAGGAATGGTAAAACCTGAAGATCCCTCTATTGCAATGGGGAAAACCATGTTGGAACAATACCCAAACAATACGGCTTACCATATAAAAAAGGCACTGGAAGCTTTAAAAAATGATGTTCAAACTTTTTATAGTTAATCACGTAAGTGATACTTGGCAGTGAATACAAATAAATTCTCACCTGTGGAACAAAATAATTCAAATACATCAAACCTGTCTCAGCACAAAGGAGATGGATTTCCCGATATTAAGAAAATAATTTACATGGTACTCTCTAATTGGTACCTGTTTGTTATTTCTATCCCCATTTGTCTGGCATCGGTATTCTTCTACCATCGTTATACCCAGGATATTTACAGAGGATCGGTTACTATAATGATAAAAAGTGATGAGGCCAAAACCATTTCAAGGGCTGAATTAATAGAAGGCTTTGGTCTGTCACCCGAAATGAAAAGCATTGAAAATCAGACAATCATATTACGATCCAAAAAAATAGTAAAAAGAGCTATTGACAAATTAGATTTTGCCGTTGATATATTCAGTGATGGCGTGATGAAGGATTATGATATGTACCACAAAAGCCCTTTTATGGTACGTATGGATTCCTCCCATGCTCAGTTACTCAATACCGCCATTCATATTCAGCCGCTGGAACAAAACAAAGTAAAAATTACCATTGAAACAGAAGGTGCTGCCCTACATACCTTTAAGGATGAACAAAACCATGGAACATCTGGTCATATTTCTTTTTCCCAGACCATTAACTGGGGTGATGAAATTGAAACGCCTTATTGTAAATTCAAACTAGAACCAAAATACCAGGGAATAAGAGAAGGAGTTAATTATTATTTTTATTTCAGGTCGCACAACTGGTTGGCATCATCTTACCGAAACCGTATTGGTGTTTCGCCATACAAAGAAGGAAGCTCTATCTTATATATTTCTACCACAGGTACCAATACCGAAAAAATTACCCGTTTTTTAAATGCTTTAAGCCATGTATATCTGGAACAGAGTCTGGAAAGAAAAAATGAAATAGCAACCCGAACCATCAGCTTTATTGATATTCAGCTAAAACAAGTATCTGATAGTCTGAAAGCAGCTCAGAATAAACTGTCCCGCTTCCGAAGATCAAACCTTTACAGCGCCCCATCGGAAATGTCGACCCGATTAACTGACCAATATTTTGAATATGAAAAACAGTTGAAATTTCTGGATATTAAGGAAAACTATTACAAAAACCTCAATAAACATCTCAAAGAGAATCCATTAAGCGAAGATTATCTAATGCCTGCATTTTCTCAGGATGCCAATGGCTTTATTTCGACATTAGTAACCGAATTGTTAACCCTAAGCAATGAGCGCGATATGCTTTCAACGCAATCCTCAACCATTAATCCTGCGCTTGAAGATCTGGAAAGAAAGCTAGATGTCAGTAAAAACAGCCTGATTGTAGCTCTTGATAAGCTGCTAAAGAATGTAAAAATGGAAAAAGACAAGCTATTGTCTGACATGGGTGAACTATCCGGTAAAATGAACCACCTGCCTGAACTGGAACGTAAATATTTAGATATTGAACGGGAATATAAGCTGAATGATGCTATCTATACTTTTTTACTACAAAAACAGAGCGAAACGCAAATATCAAAGGCATCTAATACTCCTGATAATGAAATTATTGACGAAGCAGTCATTACCGGGATTGTGTCGCCCAATAAGAGTAAAAATAACCGACAGGCTCTGATGCTTGCGTTAGTAATTCCCGTTGCGATTATTATTTTAAAGGAATACCTGAATAATAAAATCAGAAGCAAGGAAGATATCTATGCTATAGCCTCCGGCTTGCCTATAATTGGCTATATACCCCAGTACAAAGGATCACATAACAATGTAATTCAAAAAGAGCCCATATCCAATATCTCTGAATCATTCAGGGCTTTACGGATAAAACTTAAGTTTATGTGTCCTTCCAATCAAACGAGTATTATTACCGTTACATCAACCAATACCGGCGAGGGAAAGACATTTTGTGCTTTAAATTTGGCTTCGGCCTATGCCATATCAGGGAAAAAAACTGTTTTGGTGGGATTTGATTTACGTAAACCCCGACTGACAGAGATATTCAGCCACTATAATAACAACGGACTCTCGCATTATCTGATTGGACAGACAAAACTGGATGACATCATCTATCCCGGAGATCTGGATAACCTGAAAATTATTCCTTCAGGAGCTATTCCGCCCAACCCGTCAGAATTAATAGCTAATGATTATACCAAAAAACTTTTTACTGAATTACAGGAAAAGTTTGATGTGATCATCGTGGATTCACCTCCTATAGGCGTAGTTGCTGATGCCCGAATATTAATGGATTATAGCTATTGCCATTTATTTGTGGTAAGAGCCGAGCATACCATTAAAGAGCATTTTAAACATACCATTCAGAATTTAATGTCGGAAAATATAGAGAACATCGGTTTTATTTATAATGATATCGCCAATAGCCTGGGCAACTATCATTATTACACCGACAAATATTATGAGGAAAGCAAAAATAAGAAATAAGCACAGATGATTATTCAGGAATATTTTTCTTTAAAAAAACACCATACTTTTCATTTCAACATCAACAGTAAATATTTTGCTGCGCCAGAAAGTGAAGAGGAGATTATTGAACTACTGCAGAAGGATATTTGTAAAGAAAACAAAATATTAATTTTAGGCGGAGGAAGTAACCTATTATTTAAAGAGGACTTTGATGGACTGATAATTAAGCCCAATATAACCAGTATCAACATTACCGAATCTAACCAAAATTCCGTTTGGGTTGAAGTGGGTGCCGGTATGGAATGGGATAAATTTGTAGAGTGGTGTGTAAAGAAAAACTATTATGGTGTCGAAAATCTTTCTTTAATCCCCGGGAAT
>JBFHEL010000085.1:0-12014 GCA_041584155.1 Saccharicrinis sp. | reverse complement strand
TCGACCTTCCCAGATATTATCCAATAAGGTTTGATGGGGGTCTATAGAGATGCCATAATGCTTGAATTTTTTTGAGAGCTTACGGGCATCATCAACCGAAAAAACTTCACCTTCAAAAGCAAGTGTGCTTCCCGGATTTAAGCGTTCTGCAATCCAGTCGGCATAATCAGGGGTATCAGGTTCTCCGGTTTTAAAGAGTTCAATGCCACTTCCCGAGAGTTCTTCTTCGGCCTGAATATAATATCTGCTGTCTGTCCAAAGACCAGCTTCTTCTCTCATAATAACAACGGTCCCCGCAGAGCCTGTAAATCCTGAGATAAACTCTCTTTTTTTCCAGTGAGAAGCAGTGTATTCGCTCATATGGGGGTCACTACCCGGGATGATGTAAGCATCAATACCCAGAGATAGCATTTTTGAACGCATTAAAAATACTCTTTCGGCTATGGACATAATGTAATATTTTAATTATTTAAACGCTATATTTTGTTTGTTATTGAAGACAATAACTTTTGAATGACTATCGGTAGATGTTCCAATATCCCCGGAAAAGGATGATTTGTTTTCTTCGTTTATTATTTGAAGATTAGAAAGTTGTGGGTGTAATAATTTCCCTTTTGTAATTTCACCATTGATAGTATACGAAGCCTGTGGGTTTAATTGTACTGTGGTTTTTGTATTATCGTTATTAATGGTTAGCTGAGAAAAATCGGGTGATGAACCTCCGATATTCAGCGACCCTTTCTGGCATTCAAACAAAGCAGTTTGATTAAAGTTATTTACGATCACCGTACTGCTTATGGCTTTTAATGTTATTTTGTCAGTGCTTTCTAAATTAATACGGTCTATATTTGATTGTCCCTGATAGTTCTTTACCTCCTGAAAAGTAAGGATACTATAGGAAGAGTTCATGTCTAAATGTTTGGCATCAATGCAGGTTAACTGACTTTGACTAATATTGGCATGTGAATTTCCCAGATGGTTTATTCTTCCCTTACAATGCGTAATATTTAAATGGTTAAAGGTAGTGTCGTTGCTGGCCGATAGGTTTTTGATGTTCAATTGGCAATAACTAATATCTGCTTGTATGCCTCCTTCAACATCAGCCAGATTAACTTCGCCGTGTGTATTTTTTAAACTTACCGATAGTTCTTTTGGGAAAAAAATATTATAATTTATTTTATAAGGAATAGTGCTGCGAAAATCGCTGGAAAGAGACGTTTTTACCTGCAAAGTGTTACCATAGGTTTGTATATTAATATGTACCTTATGGAGCATTTCTTTTGCCAGGTTTGGTTTGTCTGATAATATTTCAATATTGGTTTCAATACTTATAGAGTCTTTATCCCAGTTTAATAAATTAATCCGGGCGTGCTGTGAATTCACATCCAGATGATTAATGTTATTTAGTTTAATAACTTCAAGCCTGTAATCCTTAAAGTCAGTAGATATCCGGGTTTGAGAAAATACTGTTAGTGTAAAAAAAAATAAAAATAAAAGTACAATTGTTGTTTTAGTCATTTCTTAGCAATTAATTGAACGCATAAAAATAGATAAAAAGAAGGGTTACCGAAATTTTTAATGTTTAATCTCCTTGTTGAATATCCTCATTACTTTCTTCTATTATTTCTGTTTCGTTTTCGTTGGGATTTTCTTCTGCTTTAATAATTTCCTGACCAGCAGGAGGAATACTTAGTTTGATAGGAGACAAACCAAATCTCTTAATAAATCGATTTAACTTGCTGGATTGTGACAGGATAAAACTAAAAGGTTTATCTCCAATGCCCGTTTTTAGCTTACGTTTGTCCTGATCAAGGGTTTGTACCATATCATTATAGCTTTGATCCGAAGATAGGGTATACATTATATTTCGTCCATAGGAGAAATAAAACCAGGTTCCCTTATCGAAACTCATAAACAATTCAATGGTATTACCACTGCGCTGTTTAGTTATTTCAGCCTTCAGATCTACTTTTTTATTTATTACATAGTTTTTAATAAATGTTAGGTCGGCCATGCCATCAGCTATATATTTGTGCTCTTTACCATCAAAAATAAAATCTATATTTCCAAAGGTAAACATTTGGTTAACCAAAGGGTTTAAATCTTCTATTAGTTTAGTTGTATTCTTTTTATCTACAATATTTTTTGCTTCCTGAATACCTACCCATTCCGATAGCCTTTTTTGTAAGGTCGGGTTGCTTAGTTTGCTTTCATTGGCTGAGGAGGCCAGTATGGTGCTAACCATTACATTGGTTGCATTCATATCAAAAAAGAAATCAATACCCATTAAAGTAGTTAGTGTGATTCTTTCTTTATTCGGATTGTCAATTATCGTACCAGATGTTTTGTATATAAATTGGTCGAGATCAACACCCAGATTGAGGTTCCCTTCGGCAAGTACTTCGCAGCTGGAATTGGAATAACGGAATAAAACACCTGTTGTATCGGGGTTATTAATTTTTTCCATTGAAGCAATTTCAAAAGCATTTTGGGTATCGTTAAAATATAAATAGTCGTTGGCAGAGATAATCGGGATATCACTGTAATCTTCTCTATTTTGTAAAAAGGAAGAGTATACGTGGGCCGAATCCTTAGAGATAAAGAAATCGCGGTAAATATTGTCTCTTTCGTAATTAACAGGTTCATCCCCGATGGGAATGATCACATTCAATGGGTCAATCTCTGAATTAAAATAGGTAAATGTTTGAGGTCCTCCACTGCACTCATGTAGCATTTGTACCCCACCATCAAAATTCAAATAGGGTTTAGCTGCTGTTAAAGTAGATTTACCCTTAAAGGTGAAATGTTTATTAAAGGTAAATAAATCTGTTTCTACAATGGTACCTTCAGCTATAGTACGTAAATTATCATTAAGCCCAATGTCGTTAAATTGTAGGGTAAATGTTTTTCCATCTCCATTCGTATAGTCATATTCACCATATCCTGAGTATGCATTTTTTCCTTCTATTTTCAGATGTGAATTATAAATAGTGTGGGTAATAACAGAATCTGACAGTGTAATCACGGCACTGTCAAGAGGTGCCATGTCTGCGTCTTCGTGTATAGTTATTATTCCATCGCTCAACTGTATATTTGCATCAGCAACTCTAATATTTTTTACCTCTTCAGCGTATATAACTTTATTTTCCACATCATACCGTGCTAATGGAGCTTTAAACTCAAGAGAGTCCTGTTTCTTGTGGGTAGAGACAAAGCGGTTTCCTTCAGAACCACTGGCTCCCATATAGATGTCGTTATTATCCATATGCCATGAGAATTCGCTGATGTAAGAGATATATCGGTTATCGGTAAAGTTAACCAGGCTGCCTCCTGATTTTGATACAAATTTACCCTGACGTGTTACAAAGTCAATATTAGAAATCAGGTTGGTGGTGTTAAAAGATACATCTCCCATGTCACCACTAATCAAATTAAAATCAGAAGAGTCTGCTAATACAGTATGCCCTCCAAAGGTCATTATAGGAGAGGTCAGGTTAGCTTTATCCATATAAAAAGTTCCTTTACCTGTTGCTCCATTGTCGGCTATTGTTATTTTTCCTTCCAGCTGTGCTTCGCTGTTGAACATGGTAAAGGATTGTTCCTGACTGGTGGCTTCTAAATTATCCTCATAGGGATGATAAGCAATGGCATTAAATTTACCACTTACATCAGGATATTGAACACCTTCTTCTCTTTTTTCAACGCTAAATTCGTAGGCTTGACCTTTGGTTTCTTCAGGTAAAAATAAAAAATTCTCAGATTTACTTATGGTGGTTAAGTAACTCAGAGTACCGTCTCCTCTTAGTCCCTTATTGCTTAGTTCAATCTTGCTGGTATATGTTGCTCTGTGGTCGTAAATATCATATCCTTCATCAGGCGTGGATTTGTTAAAACCTAAAGAAAAATCATTTTGAATAGTTAGGTTCTCAGTAAATGTTGGAAATATATTAGACACAAAAGTACCGGAAAAGTCAAAGTTTTTATTGGATAACATACTGATACTATCCATCGAAAAGGTGTCCAGTTTAAAATAAAATTTTTCTCGGTCGTACATCCCCTTTTGGATCTCTGGTTTATCATAATACACATAGGATTCTGAAGTACTATGTAAGATTGGATATTGGCTGTAATAGTCCTTACCTGATTTATTATCCGGACGGTCAATTTCTAATTGTCCGGAAAGTTTCTCAATGGCATTTTGCACATAAGTAAGTTCCGGATGGCCAAAATAGTCTAGGTTCCCGGTTTGAACCTGCATCCTGAGTGAATCGATATTACGCATATCGATAAGAAATTTATCGTAATTAAATTTAAAACCTTCGCCATAGAGGTTCAGCATTCCAGCATTAATGGTTCCATCAAAAACAAAATTACGGTTTCGTTTTAGTAGTATTTTTTCATTTTTAGGATAAAAGATCACATTCTGGTTATCGGAGATGGAGATTGATTTTACACCATAAATATTCAGATCGAAGTTTAATAGATCAATCTGACCATTAGCCAATCTTCCCGGTGTGTCAGAGTTAAACCGGATTACATCATAATCTTTTTTTCCCAGTCGAAATAACAGATAATCATCCAGACGTTGTTGTATCTCCACTTCATCAGTGTTTACATTATAAGCAATGAAACCATAAAACGAGAGAGTGATTAACTGTTGTCGTACCTGTGATTCTGGCATGCCTATCATTTGCGCATATTGATAGGCCGTAAAAGGTTTTCCTTTAAATTGGCGTGAGCAGTTTTTAAGTCCTTGAAGGGGATGTATGGCATCCATTCCCTGGAGCTGGTTATAAAAGTTTTCTCTGAAATAGCTGAGTGATTCAAAGGAACCATGATTTTCTGCGGCACCAGATACCATTTTTAGGGTCATTACATCCTGGTCGAGGTGCCAGCTAAGAAGTTCAATATCCATACTCACATTATGGAATGTATCAAAGTAAGGACTAATAGCTAATCCTTCACCGTTGCGAATAAGATGAAGCTCATTTTTATCTACCATAAGTTTAAAAATTAAACCTGGATGGTAGATATAACCAGTGTCTAATTTTATCTTAATTTCCGTATCGGTGCTTAATATTTGGTCTTTACGCAGGGCAAAATACATTGATTTTGCAGTGATAAACAAGGTGTCATTTCTGAAAATATTGATGGTTGCAGGATTGCTATTAGTACCTGCTCCCAGAAATTTAGCTCCGTTTTGTGCAAACCCTCCTTCATAATTAATGTTAGGGTGAATATTGTCAAGGTTAAAACGCTCCTCAGTAGATAAAAATTGGGGGTATGTTGTGTTGTCAGGATTTCCAATGTTCATTACCTTATGTTTCAGACTGCCGTATAGTGCTTTGTCGAAATAAATGGTGTTGAAAAATTTAACAGTGTCAATTTCGAAATAGGCATTTTTAAAAGGGATAGAATACGCATCAAAAGTGGCATATACAGTATCAGGAGAAAAGCCTGATCGTTCCCAGGTTACTTTCCCTTTATCGCCCTCCCATATATTGGTAGTATAGTTAAAAGTACCTTTGGTTTCAAAAATATTGATACTGTCGTTTTTTGAGAAGCAGGTTAGGTTAAGAGCAGGAAAAATACCAATTAAATCATTATCATAACGAAATTCCCAATTCTTATTATCTGAAACCCATTGGGTAGAAGGGGTCGCATAAATAATGTTTTTCTTGAGTAATTGTTGTGTCGTTTCTAAAAGATCGTTGACCTTACGAAGAGGGTAACGTTTCTTTTGGTATAAATCGTTTATTGCTGTATCCCATGCATGAAATGTGCTTTCTGATACTTCAGCGAGTATGAAATCACGCGCCGCGCTCAGGTAACTTATATAATCTGGAATAGGGCGACCTCTCTTGGAGGCAATCAGATTACAGTTTGTAATTATCCTATTTTTATGTTCTTCACTTATATCGGGATTGCTCCAAAAAATTTCAAGTTCTTCGATATACTCTTTGGCATATTTTTTATCAGCAACTGATTTAAAGAGCTCTTCTAGGGTGGGAATAAACTCATTAGGTTGATCACTAAAAATTACTTGGTTGGTTTGGGCAATTCCGCTTATAGAAACACTCACAAAAAAAGTAAGGAGTACAATTAATCTCATAGGCATTATTTTGAGTGCATATACGCAACAGCCACCCAATGGTTATCATCTTTTACCGAAATTTTAGATAAATTATGCTTAGTACACTCTTCGTCTATGACGTACATATCATGCTCATAAAAACCGCTCAATAACAGAATGCCTTTATCTTTTAAAACAGCTACATATTTTTGTATGTCATTGAGTAGTATATTACGGTTGATATTCGCCAGTATAATATCGTATTTTTGTTTTTCCTTGAGTAAGGAAGCATCTCCACATAAAACAGACATTTGATTGATCTGGTTAAGTTTTATGTTATCGTTAGCATTGTTAAAGGCCCATTCTTCAATATCTATACCTAATACTTCTGAGGCTTCCTTTTGTGCACATAAAATACCCAGAATTCCTGTTCCACATCCCATATCCAAAACTTTCTTGTCTGTAAAGTCCATTTCAAGGATATGCTTTATCATTAAACCTGTTGTTTCATGATGACCGGTACCAAAGGCCATTTTAGGTTCAATTACAATTTTATACTCTGTTTGTGGTATATCAGTATGAAAAGGACTGCATACGATACATCTGTTATCGATAATAATTGGTTTGAAGAAATTAGTTTCCCATATCTCGTTCCAGTTTTGGTCGGGCATGATTTCTTCTTCGAAACTTATAGTAAAATCTTTGTTATTAATGATCTGCAGATTTTTAACATCATCGGCATTAAAACTCTCAGTAGGAATGTAGGCCTGCAGACCTGAGGGAGTTTCCTCAAAGCTATCATAATCAAACTGAGCCAGTTCAGCAATTAAAATATCTCTAATGAAATCGGTTATAGGTGATATTGTAAATGTTACTTTAGTATATTGCATTGTTAGTTTTCAAATTTAAGAACTATAAAGTAAATGAAGTAAATGATTTATCTGTCATAAATAAAAACTTCATTAAGTAATGTATCTGTTTTGTTGCGCAAAAGTACTAAAAAAGCCAATATAAAATTTATCTTGATTTTAATTGTTTAATTATTTACTAATAATTAAATGAGGGTGATGGTTAATCTACATGTATTCAGTGTTTTATATAGGTATAAAGATGTGTGTGGCTGAGAATATTTGCTTTTGTAAATTTGTTCTGGTATTCGGTTTCCATTGGTCCAATAAGATTTTTTATCTTCGCACGATAAATAAGTTTAAAGATGAGTGCTGTCAATAAAGAACTGGAGAAAGTATTAAGTTTACTGCAACAAGAAAAAGAAGAAGATTTAAATCAATATAAAAGGAAAATGGCCGGCACATCTATCAATGATCGCCGGAAAGAAGGCGTTTGCTGGTATCCTGTAAATATTGAGCGAACGCACTTTGATGCAGGAGAGCGCTTGCTGGTGAAAATATCACGCCCCAAAGAACATACAGAATCTCATCTTTTTCAATCAGGAAAGCTGGTTTCTTTATTCTCAAATGCAGGAAGAAATAATGAGCATAAACATACTATTAATGGGGTAGTGAATCAGTCGAAGGATAATGAAATGATAATTACCATTAATGGAGACGACGAACCAGACTGGTTAAGGGATGGAAATGTAGGTGTTCAATTGTTGTTTGATGAAAATGCCTATCTCGAAATGGAAAGGGCACTCAGGATCGTTTTGCAACCTCAGGATGATAGACTTGTGAGATTGAAGCATATATTGCTTGATACACAGGAGCCCGAAGTAAGAGATTGTAAAGAGATTCTTTTACCACAGTTAAACTTTAACCAAAACAAAGCATTAAATTTAATTAACAGGGCATGCGATATTGCTATTGTGCATGGGCCTCCAGGAACAGGAAAAACAACTACTTTGGTTGAGAGTATTTATCATAGTTTAAAATCAGAAAAACAAGTATTGGTATCTGCTCCCAGTAATGCAGCTATTGATTTGTTGGCAGAGAAATTGGGAGATAAGGGATTAGTTGTTGTGCGAATAGGTCATCCGGCACGCGTAACTGATGAGTTATTAAGTAAAACCCTGGATGCAAGGATCACTCATCATAACAATTATAAGGATTTAAAAGCGGTTAAAAAACAGGCAGATGAGTATTATCGTACTGCTTTAAAATACAAACGTAATTTTGGTTATGAAGAACGGGAGCAACGAAGGTTGTTGCTGCAGGAGTCGTCGAAATTAAAGAAAGAAGCTGAGCATCTTGAATATTATATTATTAACGATATTTTATCAAATGCACAGGTAATTGCCAGCACTATGGTGGGAGCTTCTAATTATCATATCAGAGACCGTCGTTTTACTACCGTATTTATTGATGAAGCAGCTCAGGGGCTGGAACCAGCCACATGGATTCCCATTACTAAAGCTGAAAGAGTGGTATTTGCAGGCGACCATTGCCAGTTACCACCTACTATAAAATCATTTGAAGCAGCCAGAGCTGGTTTAGATGAAACATTATTTGAAAAAGCCATTAAACGAAATAAAGCCGATGTTATGCTTAACGAACAATATCGTATGCATAGCGATATCATGAATTTCTCGAGCAATATTTTTTATCAGAATAAGCTGTTGGCTAATGAACAAGTTAAAGATTGGAAATTGTTTGATGACGATAATGCGCTGGAGTTTATAGATACAGCAGGATGTGGTTTTTTTGAAAGGGTAGATACCGAGACCAAAAGCTCCTATAATCCTGAGGAATGCGATTTAATGTTAAAGCATTTTTTACAGTATATGTCTCTGGCAGATAGTCTTTCTGAAGATATTAATCCTAGCGTAGGGGTTATTTCTCCTTATAAAGCACAAGTAACTCAATTGCAGGAGATATTTAATGGTGTGGACAAGGGATTTAATCGAATACAACCAAAAATATCAGTAAATACCATTGATTCATTTCAGGGGCAGGAGCGTGATATTGTGTATATTAGCCTGGTGAGAAGTAATGACAAAGGAGAAATAGGTTTTTTAGCCGATACTCGCCGTATGAATGTAGCCATTACCCGGGCTCGTAAAAAACTGGTTATTATTGGGGATAGTGCAACCATTGGCCAGCATCCTTTCTATAGCAAGTTCTTAGATTATGTAAATGAAATTCAGGCCTATAGGAGTGCTTTTGAGTTGATGTCATATGAGTAATTGCTTTTAAATTAGCTTTTTATCTTCTGCAGGTCAGATGTCACTTGCTGGATTGGTTACAGAAAGAAGAAAAGCTTATAATTTAAAAAATCATTTGTACTTTTGTGGCAATTTTTAATAAACAAATCAGAGATCTTTACTTAATTAAAATACGCCATTTGTGGATTTTTTCTTAAGAAGAAGTGGATAGAGAATGAACTATGGATGATAATTTAGCGATTGTAGTGCCTTGTTATAATGAGTACAAACGACTTCCTAAGAAAGATTTCATAAAATTTTTAAAGGAGACAAAACTGTGTAAAATAGTTTTTTCAGATGACGGTTCAAAAGATCAGACTGTTGAAGTGCTAAAAGAAATTCAACAGACAGCACCGGATAGAGTTTTTATTCATTCAATGGTAACTAATGGTGGTAAGGCGGCTGCCGTTCAGGGTGGGATTAATTATTGCTATGAGAATAATCTCCAGTTTGATAAAATTGCATTTCTTGATTCAGATCTGGCTACTTCATTACAAGAGTGTATTAAGGTTAGTAAACGAATAAAAAAGAATGTAGTATTTGCTTTTGCCTCCAGAATTCAGAAAATTGACAATCAGATCAGCCGTAAATTATACCGTCACCTGATAGGTAGAGGAATTGCTACTGTTATATCCTTGATTTTAAAGATAGAAGTATACGATACTCAATGTGGCTGTAAAGTTTTTAAACGTGATTTAGCAGCAAAGATATTTAAGGATTCATTTATTTCAAGGTGGCTGTTTGATGTAGAATTATTTTTTAGGATTAAGCATTTATACGAGGGAAAAGAAATGAGAAAGATTGCCAGAGAAATTCCTCTTAAGCAATGGATAGATAAGGATGATTCAAAAGTTAAATTCTCCTATTCGATAAAGTTATGGATTGATTTATATCGTATTAATAGAAAATATAATGCATAAATTTTCACTTATGTTGGATGATAAGAAGTTTTTTAGAAATAGTTTGTTCGGAATACTTACGCTTCGGCTTTTGTTGAATGCCATTTTACCGTTGATGGATAAAACCGAAGCGCGTTATGCTGAAATTGCCCGTTTAATGTATGAGACCAATAACTGGATCACTCCTCAAATTGATTATGGAGTGCCTTTCTGGGCTAAACCACCATTAAATACCTGGTTGTCTGCCTTCAGTATGAAGATTTTTGGGGTGAATGAATTTGCCGTGCGTTTTCCTGCTTTTTTATTGTGTTTAGCCATTGTGTTTATTTTAGGTAAAGTAGTAAAAGATAAAGGACAGGGTTTGTTTTTAAGTGCCTTTGTATTGTTTACTTTACCTCAGTTTTTATTGCATGCCGGTGTTGTATCAACTGATACCAGTTTATTATTGTCCATTACATTGATTATGATTTCTTTTTGGAAACAGATAACGGCTGAAAAGAAAAATATATGGGGTTATTTGCTATTTGTAGGAGCAGGTTTAGGTCTATTAGCTAAAGGTCCTATTGTTATTATTTTAACAGCACCTCCTATTATTGTTTGGGTGTTGTGGTTTGGTGAGTGGAAAAAGTTTTTTATGCGCATTCCCTGGTTAGTAGGTATTCTTTTAATGGCTTTAATAGCTGTGCCCTGGTATATATTAGCAGAACAACATAGTAAAGGGTTTATTGATTATTTTTTTGTGGGCGAGCACTTTAAAAGATTCTTTGATTCATCATGGAAAGGAGATAAATACGGATTTCCTAAACAGCAGCCTATAGGTATTGTATGGTTGTTTTTATTAGGAATGGCATTGCCATGGATTCAGGTAGTGATTGGTAAATTATGGAAAAACAGAAAAGAAGCCATCAAAGATAAGTGGGTTTTCTTTTTAACAGCTTGGTTACTTTTTACTCCTTTGTTTTTTTCTGTTTCTAAAAGTTTAATTCATACCTATGTGCTTCCGGTAATGCCAGCTATTGCTTTACTGGTTGTTCATTATTGGAATGATATCAAAAGAAAAAAAACCAATATAATTATTAGTTTAATTCTTCCTGTATTGGCTACTCTGGCCATGATAGGAGGGTTGATAAATAATAATTTTGCAAAGTATGCAAATACCGATAAATATATTATCCAGGCACAGGGGCATATGAACGCTCCTTTGTATTATCTGGGTACAAAAAGTTATTCGAGTCAGTTCTATAGTAATGGTCAGGTTCAAAGCATATCGTATAACGATATTGAGCATTTGGTAGAGGAGGGGAAGCCTTTTTATATTATTATAGGCAATAAAACCTTACTGAAGAATAAGGATTATAATGTTGATATGTTAAAGGTTGAAGACTCTTCATTTAAAAAGAAGATGTATTCTTTTAAGGTAGAGAAGTAAATAGTTTGTCATAGCTAAAAGAGGGGTAGGTTTAATTTATTAAACCTCAATTAAAGATACTGTAATATAAAAGCCTCGGTGTAAGCGAGGCTTTTATATTATTTACTAATGAGTATTTATTCGTGTTTTTATTTTTTCAAGCAATAAATCAATCCACTTTTTATCTTCTGGATTGACAATATGCTATTCTACTCGATCGCTCAGGTCAATTAAACAAGCATATGCTTCATTAGTCTGCAACATAAATTACAATTTCATAGTTATTGAGATAACATAGGAGAAATAGCACCCGATTACAATTTTTTTTGAAATTGGTTATTATACCAATAATACCATGAAGTGAGCGCTATAATTTCATTCTTTTGAGCTTATTCTGCGTTATAAAAACTCAACAGAACTTAGGCTCCCGCTTTGGCGGGACAGGTTATGCCTCATTTTTATGCCTTGTATAAACTC
>JBFHEL010000084.1:0-12041 GCA_041584155.1 Saccharicrinis sp. | reverse complement strand
TTCCACAACAAATGGTTCTATAAGGATATTATTTCCAATACAGTGCGGCTGCGACAGATTGCTGAATTCTTATTTAAAAAAGAATACTTCATTGAAGCTTCAGAAGCATTTGAAATTATTGCACTTCAGGAACCAAACAATATTGAAATAACACAAAAAACAGCCTATTGTCAACAGCAAATAAAAAACTATACAAACGCGTTAAACTTATATTTAAAAGCAGATATACTGAAACCCGAGCAGGCCTGGACAACTAAGAAAATAGCACTAATGTATAAGTATTTAAACCAACCAGAAAAGGCTCTGGAATACTATACAATTGCCGAAAGACTAAAACCCAACGATTTACATACCCAGGCTTCAATTGGACATTGTTATCTGGATTTAAAGAAACACAAGGAGGCCCTTAAATATTACTTTAAGGTTGAATATATGGACGAATCCAATACCAAGGTATGGAGACCTATTGCCTGGTGCTCATTTGTTACGGGCAATCTCGAACAGGCAGAGAAATATTATCATAAACTACTTGTATCATCCACCAACCAACACGATTTAATTAACATTGGTCATGTATCATGGTGTCAAAACAATAAGGTTGAAGCTCTTAAGTTCTACCAAAAAGCTATTCAATTAATGAATAATAACTTTAATAGCTTCCTCAATACATTTAATGAAGATCTGATTTTCTTAATTCAAAATGGCATTAAAAAAGAAGATGTACCAATTATTTTAGACCAGCTTAAATATTCATTAAACCTATAGTCTGAATTAGTTAACAACATTTACTTCCCTAAAATAAATCGGAACAACGTGTAATTTACCCCTCATTCAATCTGATCCTGTTTGAAGAGGGGGCGTGACAAATATGAATTACCTGCGCCGATTTTCAACTCATATAAAGAGTTACTATATGGCAAAAAAAAGAATTGAAACAGAATTATTCAGCTACGGAATATATACTAATTGGGACAGAACATCGAAGCTCCTGCCTAAGCTATTAAAAATAACCAATGAAATACCTTTGACATTAGATATTGAATTTGGTTATGTGATTAAAATTAAAGGTGCAAAAGGAAAACGTATTCAATTTAAAATTGACCACCCTCCCTTTCTTGCAGAAGATGGAAAAGTTGCACCTCCTTTTACAGGTGAGTATTTTATCAGATCAAACGACTATGAATTTTTTCTTGGTGATACAATTTGGGAACCCATTCACGATAAAAAAGGCGAATGGAAATTAACTACCTGGTTGGATGGAAAAATATTAATTCAAAAATCACTATTCGTCAAATAGACTCTATTAATTTAAAACCACAGTAATCAAAAAGAAAGTAAAGCCTAATAAAGCAATTACCAATAAAACCTCAATAACAAAAAACCAAAAGATCTTCCTTTTCAACCTCACTGTATTATCATCTGTTTTCCTAAACATATCCCTGAATTTATCTAACATCACTCTCTAAATATAACCAATTAACTAACTGAAAAAAAAACCATTAACAGGTTTTAACTTGATTTTAGAATAATTTACCTATTGATTCAATTGATCATACTTATATTACACAAATAAAAGGGCAATACAGCGGTATCCTTAACTAAAATATATCAGGCTCAATCTATAAAAAAAACAAATTGATTAAAAGTTAAAAATACTTAATAAAAAAGGTTTCTTTCAGATAAATACCTATAATTATAAAGCTTAACCCTATCTTAAGCGTATCTTTTTTATAAAAAAACTTCCTACAACCATTTGTATGTTGATCAACTCATTCATTAACTTTGCAATGTAAAGACTATTTTAAAAGATTATATTTACTATAAATACAATCACATCATAAAACGCTTCTGTAAATTACTGATCCTGATTTTAAGATCAACGCAATAAACTTCGGTAATTATACGATACAGGTAGCTGTGAACTTAATTTAAAATTCATTTATTTGAGAGTTCCCTGCTTTGCTAAGACAGGGATATGACGAAAAAAATAAATAACCAGATGAAACGAGCCATGGGAATTGTTTCGCACACAAAAGGATGATTAATTCTGGCGAGTTCTCCCGCATTTCGCGGGACAGGCTATATGACCATTGAAAGAAAATTATAAACACATGAAAAAAATTGCAGTAATATTATCGGGATGCGGTGTTTTTGATGGCGCCGAAATACATGAATCAACTTTAACCCTTCTAGCCATATTAAAACAAGGGGCAACATATGTTTGCTTTGCGCCTAATATAAACCAACACCATGTAATAAATCATATTTCGGGCGAAGAGATGAAAGAAGATCGAAATGTTCTGATTGAATCAGCACGAATTGCACGCGGCAATATACAAGATGTAGGCCAGATTGATGTAAATGATTTTGATGCCGTTGTTTTTCCCGGCGGATTTGGAGTAGCAAAAAACTTGTGCGACTTTGCCTTTAAAGACACTAGTTGTCAGGTAATACCAGAAATAAGAGCGTTAATTGAGACATTTTGGAAGGCTAAAAAACCGATTGGCGCACTATGCATTTCTCCAATACTTATAGCTAAAATTATTGCCGGCAGTACAGTAACCATAGGTAACGATGAGGCAACAAAAAAAGCTATTATTAATATGGGAGCACACCATCTGGAAACCACACACGGAGAAACAGTAGTGGATACTAAAAACAAAATAGTTACCACTCCATGTTATATGCTGGATGCCAATATCTTACAAATAGAAGAAGGAGCCAACAATCTTATCTCCAGAGTCATTGAGTTATGTAAGCATTAAAAGTCAACATTATACCCTCAATTCCTAAAAACAACAAATACCAACATGTTATGTATCTAAAAAAAGATTTCAGGAGTTTCCTGAAATCTTTTAATACACAATATTACTCTAATCTTAACATCTTAAATACACAATATTGTAAAAACGACTATTGCAACAATTAAAAATTGCACAAATAAAATAAAGTCAGGGATATCTAAATCGGAAAAACGCTTGAATAGGGTAATTTGTTTGGTTGTTTTCATCAGCAATTCAGTTAAATTGGTTTAGTACAAAGATTACTCTTTATCCACAAAATTCACAATATAATTAAACTGAATTAGTGAATAATACATTTTTGTATATGAAATACCCTATTTTTTAAATGAAGACTCAAAAATCATATGAAAAAAAGATTTTTTTTAATTAAATTCACATATTAGAAAGATAGAACTATTACTTAAAAAGTTTTAACCCCATGTTGAAGGCTATTATTATTGACGATGAAGTAACGGCTCGACAAAGCATTAAAAAGATACTGGAAATGTATTTGCATGATGTTGTTGAAGTGATAGCTACTGCTGATAATCTATCTGAAGGAATAACTTTAATCAAGAAAGAATTACCGCACATTGTTTTTTTAGATATTTCAATGCCTAACCAGCCTGGTTTAGATCTTTTTAATTATTTTGATAACATTAACTTTGACGTCATTTTTGTAACAGCCCATCAGCAATATGCCGTTGATGCTGTAGGGCTTGGAGCTTCAGGCTACCTGCTTAAACCCATAAAACCCAAAGCCATTGTAGATGCTGTTCTTAAGATCAACATGAAACAAAAAAACATTTCATCCTACGATAATGACAGTACCTGGGCATACAACACCTGCAAACTACTTGTTAACCACCAGAAAGGAGTACATATTATATCCTACAATAAAATAAAGGCTATTGTTGCCGATGGTAATTATTGTAAAATATTCAGAGATAACGAAGAACCTTTATATGTTTCCAGAACTATTGGAAGCATAGAGGAGAATTTGCCGAAAGAACATTTTTTCAGAACGCATCGCTCATGTATTGCTAATCTAAACTTCATCAACGAAATAGATAAAGAGAAGAATATCATCCATCTTTCAGGTTTGGAAGTTCCTTTAGCTTCGGCAAATTTTAAAACGCTTATTGCAGAACTGACCAAACTGGCTAATTACAGTATTTAAGTCTGGCCTTTTACAGAACTCCATTATCAATAAGCATAACAATATGCTCAATCATGGCATCATCGCCATCCTGTTCGTATTCCGACTTTAAGTTAGATCCAAATAATCTGGCCACTGATTGCCACATAAAGGCAGAAAACCCACCTTTTAAGTCCTTTATCAATTGGTAACTGGTTTCTCCCGTCTCCCTGTCTATTAATTTAATCAGCATCCTGCCTTGCGAAAAAGTCAGCTTTTTCAATGGTGCTTCAAACTCATCAAAGAGCGCTTTTTCCGAAGCTCTAATAAATTCTTTTTTAGCTTTATCCCCCTCAACTGTATCCAGAGCGAGCTCTAATTGTTGAATGCGGTAATGAGCCAAACGCGCATAAGGAAGTGTTTTTTTAACATTTCTAACCAGCTTACTATAGCGAATGCGTTGTCTTTTATTTTTAAATTTCCAGGGTGCGGGAACCTTCACTTCATGCAGGCTGATATGTGGTACAGTATCCCCTTCCACCACCTTACTTCTTAACAAATTAAGCTGTTGTATTGTATCTATATCCTTCTGAGCCAACACAGGAAATACAATGAAGAACAATATGGTTGAAAGAGTAATTTTCCACATTCGATTGGCTTATTTTGAGTTACAAAACTAATCTAAAAATACGAAATATTATTTTACTTTTCTAAAATGATGCATGAACCTGAAATATATAAGGCAAAAAAAACCGATCATATTTGATCGGTTTTTTATATATTTTAAACTTCAGCTATTTTTTACACATTAAATCTAAAGTGCATTATATCACCATCCTGCACAATATATTCTTTCCCTTCTATGTTCATTTTACCGGCTTCTTTACAAGCTAATTCTGATTTTAAATTCACAAAATCTTCATATTTAATCACCTCAGCCCTAATAAATCCTTTCTCAAAGTCGGAATGGATAACACCGGCAGCTTGCGGAGCTGTAGAACCTTTATGGTATGTCCATGCTCTAACTTCTTTCACTCCGGCAGTAAAATAAGTCTCCAGATTAAGCAACTTATAGGCAGAACGAATCAACTTAGCTACCCCTGATTCCTTTAACCCTATATCTTCTAAAAACATCTGACGCTCTTCAAAGGAATCAAGTTCGGCAATATCAGCTTCTGTTTGAGCGGCAATAACCAATACCTCTGCATTTTCTTCCGCAACGGCTTTTTTTACTGCCTCCACATAACTATTTCCTTCTAAAACAGATGACTCATCAACATTACATACATATAAAACCGGCTTATTCGTAAGCAAAAACAAATCTTTAGCTACTTTTTGCTGAGCCTCAGTCAGCTCTACTGCTCTTGCCGATTTTCCTTCTTCCAACGCAGCTTTGTATAAAAAAAGCACTTCTACCAGCTTTTTCAAATCCTGATCTTTCGATGCTTTAGCTGCTTTTTCTGATTTCTGCAATCTGGCTTCCACGGTCTCCAAATCTTTCAGTTGAAGTTCCATATCAATCACTTCCTTATCCCTAACCGGATCTACCGACCCATCTACATGAGTCACATTATCATTGTCAAAACACCGCAACACATGAATAATTGCATCTGTTTCCCTGATATTTGAAAGAAATTTATTTCCTAAACCTTCTCCTTTACTTGCTCCCTTTACCAACCCGGCAATATCAACAATCTCTACAGTAGCAGGTAATACTCTCTGCGGATTAACCAATTCTTCTAATTTTATTAAACGATCGTCAGGTACTGTTATTACCCCAACATTTGGTTCAATAGTACAAAAAGGAAAATTAGCCGATTGAGCTTTTGCATTCGATAAACAATTAAATAAGGTTGATTTACCTACGTTGGGTAAACCAACAATTCCACATTGTAATCCCATTTTATATATATATCAATGTCACTATTTCTTCAAAAAATTTGTGCAAAAGTACATTAATTTTTTAAACTTACTTAAACCTTTTATTCAATTATGCCACAAAGGAGTTGAAGCCCCTAAAAAAACACAAATAACCGGCATATATATTACAGAAATAAATAGTTGATCATTTAAAATCAGAAAATAGTCACAGTAAGCTATGGGAATATTGACGGGAAGCTATATTATGAAAACATTTATCTAAAAAAATATAGATTCATCCTAACATTATCTGCCCTGCATCGTCTATAATTGCATGACAAAGACTTTTAAAACAAAACATACCCGAACTAAAGGAGTAGCATTGAGGAGCACCAGTAAAAAGAAGCCATCACAGCAAATACAAAGCACTGTCCTTATCATAAAATCACCAGAAAAAATCATCAGGCGGGAAAAGTCCACTCAGTCCGGCAAACAGAGTTACAAATAAAAACCTGAGCGTCCCTCCTATTTATCTGTGCTGATTAAACAAAACGAATACCATGCTTGCCACAAATCACTGATACTTTTTCAAAGTCTGGAGGTCCGGCAGGAAGTTTAGCCAATTCCTGAAACATATGTTCTATACCGGCGGGGAAAGCAGAAGTAATCATTTTTGCTTTTTGGGCACCAACGACTTTCCATGAGTGCGGTCTGTTTTTGGGAGCAAAAGCCACATCTCCTTCATTCAACACGGTGGTTTTTCCGTCTATCATAATTTCAACCTGCCCTTTAACAACCCGAAATATTTCATCCTCCAGAGTATGTATATGCGGAGGAATGCCTACACCTGGTTCAACATTATCAACCCATTCAACTATTTGATTTTGGGTATCACTACCTACCAGCTTATGCGTTTGAATATCTCCAATTACGTTTAACACATTACCTTCAGCAGCTTTAACGATCTTCGGTTCTGTTGCCATCAGATATCCTTTTTTTTCTACCTGAAAAATTTGACCGCTCATCATTTTTGGAAATAGGGCAAGCCCTATGCCAATCCCTGAAGCCTTTATAAATTTTTTTCTATCCATGATTTTTTTTATTGCAATATACAGAGGCATTCATTTCATTACAATGTGAAAATCACAGTAAAATCTTTGAATTTGCGATAAATTAGCTTTTTCTGAGCGTGGAAGGCACTATTCCTGTATGCGTTTTGAAAAAATAACTAAAATAATCAGGAGAAGAGAAACCTAATTCAAAACTGATCTCCTTTATAGATTGATTTGAAAATTTAAGCGCATGCCTTGACCTTAGAAGGAGCTGTTCTATGATTATACTTTTGGCGCTTACCGACAGTACCTCCTGTACACATTCATTCAAATATTTGGAAGTTATTGCAAGCTGTTTTGCATAAAAAGTAACCTCATGATTCTCCAGAACATAATGATCAACTAGCTTTTTGAATTGATATACCAGATTGGTTTTAGAATTATGGTTAGAGATAATGGATTTTATATTGCATTGACCATCACAATAAATAAAAAAGGTATTCAATAGCGAAAAAATAGCATCATCTTTATGATTAAGATTGGAACCCAACAATTCATCAATCATTTCCAAAATTGACTGCGTTCTCTTTTCTATACCCGGGCTTAATTTGAATAATGGAATTTCACCTGCATTAAAAAATCTGACCTTATTAATATGAAGATTACTTAAAACAGGATGATTTAAAACTTCCTTTGACAAATGCAAAACATACCCCACTGCATTTGACCCGTCTTTTTTTAAGATTTTCCATTGCCATTTAGGATCCAGAAAAAAAATAGAATTTGATACATTTTTATACAACATCTCATTGATTACGACACCATCCACCTCCTCTTTAATCCAGCAAACAGCATAATCAACACTATTGGCCTTGAAGGTAATCTCTTTGATTATTTGCGAAATATGAACAAAATCCTGTCTCATAATAACTATATCATCAGGTATTATCTTTCTTAATATTCAATATTTATATATGCCTTAGTTCTCCAATAAGAGTCAGAATGAACCAATTATGCAGACAGAATAGATTTTGAGAGCATACATTTCAATATACTTTTAAACATAATTATATTCATCAGAAAACCAGAATGTTAATATAATTTAATTCTATAAGCAATTCGTAACTTCGGATAATGACCCTCGTAACAAAACACTTTAAGATATTAAAATATTATTACATAATGAAATTCGGAACCAAGTTAATTCTTATCGTTTTTTTACCGATATTGATTTCAATCTTTATCTCTATTTACGTTTCCTCCTCTCGTTTAAAAGAACAAGGTATCGAAACCCTTGAAAGAAAAACAAAGACTATTTTAACACGTATGGAGGCTATCAGAACCTATGTTGCCACTCAATTTAATATTAAGGACGAGATAAAAGAAGTTGTGAATCAGTATCCGGATGGAAATATTCCTGAGAATGAGAAGAAAGCTATGCTCAAGAAAGTTCCCATCTTTGCATCCATTGCTGTAGGTGAAATGGATGCAGACAAGGATAACTATATGTTTAGGGTAGCCTCTAAGAGAGCACGAAATAAAAAAAACAACGCCTCTGAGTTGGAAAAAGAATTTATTAAAACATTTGAAGATAATGATACATTAAATAGTCTGACCTATACCAATGAAGAAACCAATGAGTTATGGGTAATGCGGCCGGTAAAACTATCCGAAAAGCAAGGTTGTCTGGAATGCCATGGATCGCCCGACACCAGTCCCTGGGGCAATGGTAAAGACGTATTGGGCTATGAACTGGAAGATTATAAGGATGGTGACATTGAGGGGCTCTTTATTATCAAATCGAGTTTAGATGCTAATAATAACGAGGTACAGGCAAATATACGCAATGCCATTTGGGAAATTATTCTCATTATGTTAGGCGTACTTATTATTGTTTTTATTGTCAGTAGTTATTTTATAAGAAAAACAAAAAATAAGATTGATCATATTGTTCAAGCCAATAAAAAAATAGCCAATGGCGATTTGAGCGAGAAACTCCCCGAAGAGGGATCGGATGAATTCGCTGAAATATTTCGTCATTTAAATATAATGAGTGACTCCTTAAAAACAGTCATCCAGGCTGTAAATGAGGCGGCGGATGTATTGGTTGACGAAAGTTCTTCATCGAAGAACCTTTCCAGAGAATTAGCCTCTTCAACTAATACGCAAGCTGCTGCGGTTGAAGAAATTTCTGTGTCGATGGAAGAAATGAGCGCGACGATAGATCAAACCAGCCACCATGCACAAACAACAGAAACCATAGCCAAAACATCAGCCCAGGAAATAGAAAGTAGTAATGATTCTTCGAAAAAAGCTATTGAATCAATGTTTTCTATTAAAGAAGAGCTGAACGCTATAGGTGACATTGCCAAACAGACAAATATTCTGGCTTTAAACGCCTCGGTAGAAGCCGCTCGCGCAGGTTCTGCCGGAGCAGGCTTTAGCGTTGTTGCAGGAGAGGTAAGAAAACTGGCAGAGCGAAGCAAACACTCTGCTGAGAAAATAGAAACACTATTCTCCAACGGGGTAAAAATAGTAAACTTAACCAGCGACAATCTCACACAACTGGTTCCTGATATCACAAAAACATATACTTTGTTATCTGAGATTGTAGCTTCCAGCCTGGAGCAAAGTTCAGGGGCATCCGAAATCAATAATGCCATACAAGGACTAAATAATGTGACACAAACAAATGCCCAAATTGCTGACAACATGACAAACAAGGCTGAGAAACTAAATCAATATGCCACATTATTAAGAGATCGAATTTCTTTTTTTAAACTGAATCAGAAATAAAAAGTATTTCATCAACCAATAAGATATAAGACCCTCTGCTTATTTATTGCCACACACTAAACTCGCTATGTTGTAAATGAATTGAGTAAAAATTAAAAATCACTGCACAAAAGATAGAAGCCCCTACAGGGGGCTAAAACCATAATTTGCATTCTACATAAAAAACTTCTTTCTTAAAAAGAGTGTGACAGATTAAACAAAATACTATTTCAAAGAAAAAACCAATAAGTTGCTTTTTCTATAACAGCAGCTCTTTTTATAGTTTTCATAACTCCCATTGTACTACATTCCAATCAAACATTTTCTCCAATTATTGGCTACTTTTTATTTTTAACCGTTGAAACAAGCATCTATACAATGCCTTTTTACATACTTTATTAAGCTGTTTATATGAAAAAATATAATCCCTATCGAGAATATGCCGCAATTAATAGGTTTTAAGTTGCAGAATAAGTGTAAATCTATATTTTTGTTTTACCTGTTTTCCAAAGCAGCAGCTTGGAAAACAACACAAACTAACTATAATTTATAACATTACAACAGCCATTAAAATCCCAGACGAAAAAACTACACAAAAACTTTATTAAAACCCTAACAAGTTTTTAATACATCTAAAAGTTAGATTTCATGAAATTATTTCGTCTAAAAAGAACAAAAAACAAAATTACCGACACCTGTATATTATATGCTACAACTTCCGGTAACGCAAAAAACATTGCGCAAGAAGCACAAAAGTATTACATGAGCCAAGGAGAACAAGTAACGCTTTCCAGCACACGTAAAATATCAGCACATAAGCTCACCCAATACAAAAACCTCATTATAGTTATAAGCACAGATGGAGAAGGAGATCCTCCATCGATGGCCTCACGTTTTTTTAAGGATATCAACTCAACAGATATGCCTAGCTTAGCAAAGCTACATTACTCGGTTTGTGCTTTAGGAGACTCTAGCTATGAGAATTTTTGCCAGGCAGGCAAAGAAATAGATAAAAAGCTCACTCAGCTAGGTGCCAAAGCCTTTTATCCGCGTGTAGATTGTGATACTGATTTTGCCCAGGCTGCTGCTCAATGGATAAAGGAAGGTTTTGTCAGTTTAAAAGGTAAGCAGTTGCACAATGTAAACCTGAACATACAAACAAAAGAAGTTGATCAGGCCATTGTGAAGCGAAAAAAAAAGCTTACTAAAGGAAATACTGAAAAGCCATGTTATCAAATAAAACTACAGCCTTTGAACGATGCCTCTCATATATTACCTGGAGATTCAATTGGTATAAGACCTAAAAATCCTATTAACCTAGTAAATGAACTATGTAATTTATTAGACTTAAGAATTAATGATACTTATTACCAATTTATACTATTCAAAGCCGAAATTACCACCCTTTCGAAGCAGACGATATTTAGATATTTCGATCTGGCTCCCAATAAAAAATTAGAGGATCTGATAAATAACTCAAAAGCATTGGATGAATTTATCTCTTACGCTAACATACTCGATTTACTCAACAACTATCCCATTAAAGTAAAAAATGAAGAACTTTTGCGTATTATTCCAACCATGAAAGAGCGCATATACTCTGTTGCATCGGACTATCATTACGCAGAGGGCACTATTGACCTTACGGTAAAAACAATACGATATAATTTTATGAATCGTTTGCACGAAGGAGCAGGTTCTACGCATTTAACCAAGGTTGTGGAAGAAAACAGCGAGCTGACGTTTAAACACTATCCTAACCTTGAATTTCGTCTGAATACAGATGAATATCCTCCGTTAATACTAATTGGTATAGGTACAGGAATTGCTCCCTTCAGGGCATTCTGGCAACATTACAAACGACACAATCAGTTCAATAAAATTTGGTTGATATGGGGAGATAAACACAGCAACACTGATTACATTTATGAGGAAGAAATAAATAAAATGAAAGACCTCAGAGTAATTAAACAAGTGGATATTGTATTTTCAAGAGATAAGGAGAAGAAAAGCTATGTTCAAAATGTATTGAAAATAAAAGAAAAGGATATAATACAATGGCTGAAACACAATGCACACATTTATACCTGCGGGTCACTTGCTATGGCTAAAGACGTTGAAAGTGAATTGAAGAATCTATTTCATGAAAACAACTCCATTCATCATACTTTTGAAGATATAAAAAACAAAGGCAGGTATCATGTAGATGCCTATTAGTGAATATAAATACCTATTTACCATTTGCATTGAATCTGTATAATACCCATTGTACAAGGCAATAAGTCTTATCTGCGTTTCACATGAAATGCCCAGTCTTTATTATCTTCATCAAATAAAGGCTCTTACAAACACCAAATGCGGGTTTTAGCCCGCATTTGGTGTTTGTAATGAATGCATTTATATAAAAGCAACCCTTAGGGAGCAACTACTTGC
>JBFHEL010000083.1:0-12041 GCA_041584155.1 Saccharicrinis sp. | reverse complement strand
CAACAACTTCAAAACCAGCATCAGATCCATAACACACCATCAACCAATTGCTGCATATATATTAAACCCGCAGGGCTCATAGTATTTTCAATGTTCATGATGAAGTTCTAACATATCATCCGGATTAAAACCTACAATTATTTACAAAACAATAAACACAATACATAATAATTAGTATCTTTATCCTTGACAATCAACACATTCTAAAAAACTATTGCCCAAATAATGAGAAAACAAACCAAATACGTTAAACACTACTACTATTTTCTTTTATTTGCTTTAACCTCCATTTTAATTACTTCTTTAATCTGGAACATTAAAAACGAGTATCAATCCACGGTCAAGTATGCCACTGCCGAGGGAGATGCAAGTTACCACAAAGATCTCCTATTCAGACAGTGGGCAGCTGTACACGGGGGCGTATATGTGCCAATAACAGATCATACACAACCCAATCCCTATTTAGAGTATATAGATGACAGGGACATTACTTCTACTTCAGGAAAAAAACTCACCCTATTAAACCCCGCTTATATCATCCGTCAGGTATTTGAACTTGCAGAGAAACATAGTGGCGTGAAAGGACACATAACCAGTTTAAACCCCATACGTCCGGAGAACAAAGCTGATGATTGGGAAAGAGATGCGCTCATTAAATTTAATCAAGGAGCAAATAAATACAGCGAACTGGTCATTACAGAGGGTAAAGAGTATCTGCGATTTATGAGCTCTATGAAAGTAGAGAAGCAATGCATGAAATGTCATGCCCACCAAGGTTATCAAATAGGACAGACCAGAGGTGGAATAAGCGTGTCGGTACCCATGGATAAATACAATATAATAGCAAAAGAAAAGATTAAAAAGCTGGTAACCGCGCATTTATTGATGTATATTATTTTTGTATCATTTAGCACTTTGGGATATAGACAAATAACAAATGAGATGAATATCAAACATATGATGCAGCTCAAAATAAAAACCAACGAAGCCCATTTAAAGCTTAAGAATAAGGAATCTGAAAAAGCCAACCAAAACCTTCGCATAGTAAATGACAAACTGATAATGGCCAAAGAAAAAGCCGAGGAAAGTGACCGGTTAAAAACAGCCTTTTTACAAAATATGTCCCATGAAATCCGCACCCCTTTAAATGCTATCTATGGTTTTTCGGGAATGCTGAACCAACCCGACCTTGAAGAACAGGACAGTAAAATGTATGTATCAATCATACAAAAAAGCAGCGACCAGCTTCTGGCTATTGTATCTGATATACTGACCATTTCGTCATTGGAAACCAAACAGGTAAAAACCATTATCGAAACCACCAACATTAATAACCTGCTTTTTGATTTAAAAACAATATTTAATTCGCAAGCCAAAGATAAGGGTATTGAACTTAAAATTCACATTGAACTAAAGGACCATCTATCTATTATCCAAACAGATAAAACAAAATTATATCAGATATTCACGAATCTACTTACCAATGCCCTTAAATTTACCGACAAAGGATTTATTGAATTTGGCTATACCAAGGAAAATGATTACCTGAAGTTTTATGTGAAAGATACAGGCGTTGGCATAGAACCAACCATGCAATCAAAGGTTTTTGACCGATTTAGACAAGTAGAAATGAATGAACCCAAAGGCGGAAATGGTTTAGGGCTTTCGATATCGAAAGGATTTATTGAACTTTTGCATGGTAAAATATGGCTTGAATCGAAGATAGGTCAGGGAACTACATTCTATTTCACCCTGCAACAGAATACCTAAAAACCATAAACAAAAATCTGTATACTTTGCTACTTATAAAACTATGCGTCAGCACAATTTACTGAGCGCACAACACCAACTGCCTCTTGACACAGAATTGCTTCACCCCTCCGCAAAGCAACGTCCTTTATACAGATAATAAGATAACAAAAACCCCTCTACCACAATGATCTAATCACTTAGAATCATTAATCACTACAACAGAAAGATGGATCTACTATGGCAGATACAAACCTTTCAAACGATATTACAATTCAAATCTGTTTGTTTCGTACTAATATATTATATTTGTGCCCAACAATTTTTACCCCAATTGAAAATAATGAGAAACAAAGGGAACAGCTTACTTCAACACATTAATACTCCCGATGATTTAAAAAAAATTAGCGAAAGAGACTTGCCTCAGGTATGTCAGGAGTTAAGAGATTTTATCATCGATGCTGTTTCGTGCAATCCGGCCCATTTTGGAGCCAGTCTGGGCGTTGTTGAACTAAGTGTAGCCCTGCATTATGTTTTTAACACCCCCTACGATAAATTAGTTTGGGATGTGGGGCATCAGGCCTATGGTCATAAAATACTTACCGGCCGAAAAGATCTTTTCCATACCAATAGAAAATACAAAGGACTAAGTGGCTTCCCTAATATCTTTGAAAGCGAATATGATGCTTTTGGTGTTGGGCACTCCTCCACATCCATATCGGCAGCCTTAGGAATTGCCATTGCTGCTCAAAAAAACAATGAACCCGACAGGAAGTCTGTTGCTATTATTGGAGATGGTAGCATGACTGCAGGTGAAGCATTTGAAGGCTTAAACAACCTGAGCAACTCAAAGGCAAATATGCTAATTGTTTTAAACGATAACAATATGGCTATTGATCCAAATGTGGGTGGCTTAAGTGAATACCTGGTAGACATCTCAACTTCTCAGACCTACAACAGAGTGAGGAATGAGATCTTGCATGGTCTGGAAAAACTGAAAATAACAGGACCCAACGCCCGTCATAAGATAATTGCCATTAACAACAGCATTAAGTCCTTACTCACCAAGCAAAGCAATATCTTTGAAGGATTGAACATCAGATACTTTGGGCCTGTTGATGGACATGATATTACACATCTGGTAAAAGTATTAAATGATTTAAAAGATATTCCCGGACCCAAAGTACTGCATTGCAAAACCACTAAAGGAAAAGGATTTAAACTAGCCGAGGAAAACCAGACAGCCTGGCATGCCACCGGCGCAAAATTTGATAAAGCAACCGGAAACTTAATAGAGCCGCTTAACGACAAACCCAAACCTCCTAAATATCAGGAAGTTTTTGGGCACACCATAGTAGAACTGGCTAAAAAGAACGATAAAATACTGGGTATCACTCCGGCCATGCCTTCAGGATGTTCCTTGAATATTATGATGGAAGCGATGCCTGATCGGGTTTTTGACGTTGGCATTGCTGAGCAACATGCCGTCACTTTCTCTGCCGGACTTGCTATTGCAGGCATGGTTCCGTTCTGCAATATCTATTCTTCTTTTATGCAGAGAGCCTATGACCAGGTGATTCACGATGTTGCCTTACAAAAACTGAATGTAGTTTTTTGTCTCGACCGCGCTGGTTTGGTTGGTGCCGATGGAGCAACCCATCATGGAGTATACGACATGGCCTTTTTCAGACTGATCCCCAACCTGACTATTGCCAGTCCGCGAAACGAAGAAGACTTGCGCAACCTGATGTACACAGCCCAGCTCCCCGACAGAGGCCCTTTCGTTATTCGTTATCCCAGAGGAATTGGTACCTCAATAGACTGGAAAACACCCATGAAGCAGCTAGAAATTGGCAAAGGTGAAAAAATTAGAGATGGGAAAGATCTGGCTTTTATCACCATAGGTCCATTATGTAATAAAGCAAAGCTTGTTTGCAACACCTTGAAAAATGAAAATATTGATGCTGCCTTATATGACTTAAGATTTATAAAACCGCTGGATACAGATTTACTGCACGATGTTTTTAAATCACATACCAAAGTGATCACCATAGAAGACGGAACAGTTATTGGTGGCATTGGAACTGCAATAACTGAGTTTATGGTTGAAAATGGCTACCAGGCCACTATTAAAAAACTTGGTGTTCCTGATAGATTTGTGGATCATGGTACACAAACGGAATTACAGCAGGAGTGTGGTTTTGACAAAAAAGGTATTTACGAAACTGCCAAAAATATATTACAACTATAACTAAACACTGTCTCACAATGCCTTATCCGTTATTCACCCCAAAAGGTGATCAATAATTATAAACTCTATTGTACGGTTACCACGAAATCCATTTAAATTCAAAAAAGATGCATCACTAATCCAATACTGCATTAATTTGATCAATTAATACATTAAAAACAAAAATCATAATTTTTTTACCTTAGTCTTTATATTTTTAGGCTTTAAAATAAAAAAATATGAAATATGTATTAATGGCTCTGGTATTTTTGGCGGGATCATCGCTCATAGCACAAAATATCACCCCAGAGATGTTGCAATCTTTTGACCAATCAGTAGGTAAAACAGCTACTGACAAGGCGCTTATCAATGCGGTAACAGGAAGTGATTTAAAAACACTGGCCTTAAATCACAATAACATTGCCACCAACGACCATTCGTTTAAATACCGGGTAGAGGTCAATGGCATTACTAACCAAAAAAGTTCAGGCCGTTGCTGGATGTTCACCAGCTTAAATATCCTTCGCCCAAAGGTAATGGAGAAATACAACATAGCCGACTTTGAATTTTCAACCAACTATCTTTACTTCTACGACTTACTGGAAAAAGCCAATTTATTTTACGAACAAATAATTTTAACCCGCAAACTAAAAATGAACGAAGATGTTGGTTCATTGCTGGCCCAAACAGGTAAAAACGAAAGTGGACAGACCGTTAGCTGGCTGTTTAAATACCCCATTGGGGATGGTGGCGTATGGAATAGCTTTGTAAATCTGGCTAACAAGTATGGGGTAGTACCTAAGGTTGTGATGCCCGAAACCTTTCATAGCGAAAACACCGCTACTTTAAATAAATTATTACGCCGTAAGCTTCGTGAAGACGGATTACGCTTAAGAGAAGCCCAAAATGATCAATCTGCCAGAACACTAAAACAAGATATGCTTAAAGATGTATACCGCATTTTAACTTTAACCTTAGGTCAACCACCAAAAGATTTTCAATGGCGATATACCGATAAGGACAATCACTTAAGCGACACCAAAACATATACGCCTATTGAGTTTTACAAGGAGGCTGTGGGCATTAATCTGGAAGACTATATCATGTTAATGAACGACCCTTCGCGTGCTTATTACCAACTATATGAAATAGCATACGATAGAAATGTTATGGAAGGTCACAACTGGAAATACATTAACCTTCCTGCACAGGAATTAAAGAAAATTGCATTGTCATCTATTAAGGCTAATGAAGCCCTGTATGCATCATGCGATGTTGGCAAACAATTAAACAATAAAGAAGGACTGTGCGCAACAGACAACTACCAATACGGACAGTTACTTGGCGTAGACTTTGATATGGATAAGAAACAACGGATAACCACAGGAGAAAGTGGCTCTACCCATGGAATGGCTTTAATTGCTGTAGATGTTGATGAAAAAGAAAACACCATCATGTGGCAATTTGAAAACAGCTGGGGGACAGAATCCGGTCACAAAGGATACCTGACCTTTACTGATGATTGGTTTTCAGAATACATGTTTCGCATTGTTCCCAACAAAGAGTTCGTTAGTGAAGATCTTTTAAAACTTCTGAACACAGAGGCTATTGTATTGCCCCCTTGGGACCCAATGTTCAATGCCGATGAATAGATTTAATAAAAACAGCTACCGAAGATAGTCAGACTATTTATAAGGATAGCGCTTTAACACATAACTAATCACAGACGAGGCAATGTATAGCAAATAGTATTTACCTATTGGTTATTTTGCATAAATTTTACAGGAAGAGATAAGAGATGGTATGCATTTCTTATCTCTTTTTTATTTCTCCTACCATAAACCATCAGGCTAAACAAATACACACTACCCTTCCTTTTATCTAACACATAGCACCTTAACTCTAATTGTTGAAAAAAAGGATAATAATGTCCTTTATTAAGTTGCATGCACCTATAGAAAATACATCACAATCATTAACAGATGAAGTTTTTTCACTTATCTTTTTAACAAAACGGCATCGAATATCCTGATTTTTGTTAAAATAACCCCCTTTTGTTAACACGTCTTTCCAATGTTAACTCAATGTTAACTTTGTTTTTCTTGAATGTAAAATTTCGAGGCTTTTTTCACAAACCCTTAATTAAAATTAAATAGAATAGTCAACACCCCCCTATTTTGCACCCATCTCGACTAATATTTCTATGTTTGTAATGTCAAAGGGACGCAAATTGATAGTATTAATAATTTAAAAACAAAAAATTATGGATTACAAAGGATTATTTAAAGGTTTAGCATTGGGAGTAATGTTTGCCTTAACAACAACAGCTTTTGCAGGCGAAGGTGAAGGAGAGAAAACAAACAGCAGTGTATCTATCTTACCTTACCTAAACACCGATTATTCAATTGTATCTTTAAACAACACCAGTGCAAAAAACACTTTGTTTACTATTGAAGATGCCAGTGGTGAAGTATTTTACAAAGAATGGATTGACAAATCAGGATTTTCACAAAAAGTTCTTGATTTCTCTTACTTAAGCGACGGTAAATACAATATTGTATTAAAAACAAAAGGAAGTGAAAGTATTAAGGAGTCATTTACTGTAAGAAACCACAAAATAGTAAGCGATGTAAAAAGTGATGTGGCTGTAACACAAAGAGAGTCATTTGTTAACATTATTGACAACATGCTATATGTTAGCCATCTTTCTTGTGCAGGAAATTCTTTTGGTGTTTCTATCTTAGATGCTGATGCTGATGAAGTTTACAGCGAGACTTTTGAAGGTTATACTGCTTTTTCAAAGAAATTTGATGTATCTGCCCTGCCATCAGGAAGCTATGAAGTAAGTATTAACGCTAAAGATAAAGAATTTAGTTATGCATTCACAAAATAATGAACAAGGTGAACAGGGTGATCAAGTACTAAACCCTCAATGCCGATTTTTTAGATGTGTATCTCCTAAACTATAGAGATACACATTTTTTTTGTCTACCCGCCAATCAAGTATCCGCTTCCACCAAAAACAAATCCATCACCTTTAGTAGTTCATCTTTCTCTGTTGGCTTAGGCACATAAGCATTAAAACCCATTTCAAGCAGTTTCTCCCTTTCCTCATTCTTTACCCTATCAGAGTGCGCAATAACCGGAACACCACATCTGCTCTTAATTAACTTTACCAATTGAAAACCATCCGAATCCGGAAAATTAAGATCCATCAAAACCAAATCAATATCACTTCTATTCATCAGTAATTTACTTGCTCCGGCAGCTGTACGAGCAGAAACGAGAGTCAAACCGGTTTTTTCAATAATTTTCCGCATTTGCAAATGACTACTACTATTCTGATCAACCAAAAGCATCAGCTTATTAGGCCAATAGTAATTCTTGGGCAAAACAGGACCGGATACTTCCATATTTTTATAAATCACAGGCCTGCTCTTATCCTCCACTACTCCCTTATAACCGGGATGTATAAAATAAAATTCTGAGCCCTGTCCTTTCTGGGACACTAATCCTATCTGGCCACCAAGGGCAGAAACAATTTTTTCACAAATAGACAAGCCAATGCCTGTTCCGCTAAATAACTGGTGGCTATTATCCGCCTCTTTGCGGAATGGCTCAAAAATAACTTTCTGCTTGGCTTCTGAAATTCCTATCCCTGTATCTTTTACATAAAAACGCAAATTGTCATTTTCTACAGTATAACCAAACTCCACAAACCCTTTAATGGTAAATTTTATGGCATTATCTATCAAATTTACAAATATCTGTTTCAGCCTGATAGGATCAGTAAACACAAATCGCTTATCTTCATCGGGTTTTGACAGATATAACTTTACTCTGCCTTTATGCTCTACCTGAACTTTAGAGGCAAAATCGGTATATAAAGAATCCAGCATCTCATGAATATTCACACGCTCATGCTCTACCGCTATTTTTCCACTTTCTATTTTGGCAACATCAATGATGTTATTAATTAAACTCATCAAACTATCCGAGTTCTTATGAATAACCCCTACATACTCCTCTTTATCTTCTTTAGAAATATCATTTCCTCGCAGGAGGGCCGAAAAACCAACGATAGCATTTAGAGGGGTACGCAACTCATGGCTTATATTAGCCAAAAACGAAGATTTTAGCCTATCGGATTCTTCTGCTTTAACTTTGGCTTCCATCAACTCCCTCTCTACATTTTTTCTGGCTGTCACACTTCTCCCGATAGCCAATAGAGCCTGCACTTGGCCATGATCATTAAATTCAGGAGTCATAATCCAATCAAAATAAAGTTCTCTGGATTCATCACTAAATCCCAGCTCCATCGACAACTTTTCTCCAAACATAAATACATCATCTATCTTTGCCAGCCATGTAGTGCCCACGAACTCATCCAAAACACCTATCCCTGTCAGGCTTTTCCCCACTATTTCATCGGGATTCAGAAAATTAAACTGATCCAATAAAGTCTGATTATAAAACAATATTTTTCCATCTCTGTTGAGTCTTAGAATAATATCGGGTGAATTTTGAGCCAGGTCGCGAAACTCCTTCTCACTCTTGGTCAGTAATTTTTCATTTTCTTTTCGAGAATGAATGTCGTGCAAGGCAAAATAAAAATGATCTACACCTTCCAATTGAATGGTTGTGGCACACATCTCCACTTCTGTTTCCGAGCCATCCTTTTTTTGCAATAAAACATCCGACCGAAAATCAGCACCTGCACTTAGCTTGCTGATTACCTGAGGAATACTATTTTTTTCCTTTTCAGAAAACATCACCCCCATATTCAGGGCATCGTGCGAATCCGAATCATATCCCAACAAATCGCAGGCTGATTTATTAATAAATTTAATATTGGCCTCATTATCAATAATGATAACCCCATCTATCGATGACTCTATAACCTTTTGATAGCGTTCACTAATCTCTCCAAAAGCCCCTTTGCGCTTTCTTTCGTTAAGCATATAGGAGATATGCTGAGCTAGAAACCGAAAAAACTGCACATTCCTTTTAGCTCCTCCATCCATACCCGGCTTAAATTCTACAACCAAAAAAGCATTTTGATCATAATGACATTGCAAGCGGCATAACATCAGCCCATTATAACTACCCAAAGAATTATTTAACAGGCCTGTTTCATCACCTTTATAATAACGTAATACTTCATCCTTATCTTCAAAGCGGAGTTTTTCCACATCTTTATAGGTCAAAACATTACCCTTATTATCTGAAGATGAAGACCAGTGTAACTCATGATGGTTATCAACACTATCGTGTTTTAAAACATAGCAATTTATCAATTGAAGTCTTTCCCCTACAAGATCAAATATTTGTTGGATAGCTATGGTTGCCTTTTCACTCTTGCCTGCAATCTCAATAACATCATCGAGCAAACTATTATAGTCGCTCTCTGTTTGTATTACCCGGCTAAACCACTGTTCATTCAAAAACGAAGCTATACTCCTGACAATAGTACACACTTCATTCACTTCGAAATCATACCACGACCTGTTAAACAAACATGATTCCAGCACAAAAAAGCCATTCACAATATGTTGGTTTTGAAAGGGAACGATAAGAACGGACTGAACCTGAAAAGTCTCAAACTTTTGCGCCAGAGAATCCTTTAATTCATCTCTAAGTGAAGAACTGACAAAAGCATTTCCATGTGTAGGAATGAGTAAGGGATTTTCATCATCATTAATGATTAAGTCAGCAGGATGATATTCCTGATAATCATTCTGGCTCCACTGGTATTTAGCCTGATAACCAGACAGCTCATCATTGTAGGCATACAACGATATCCTGTCCACATCAATATGTTTCCCGAATTCTTTTAAAACATCAACAACCAGCTCTTCAAATCCTAAGCGTTTACGGGCTAAATATTCCAATTTAACATCAAAGACACCAAACAGTTGATTTTCAGCATCACTTTGCATTGACGCAACCTTATTAAGCAATGTTTTAAGATGCTTAATCTCCGCCTCCAAGGTTTGAAGCCTGGATGTATATTCCAAACCTTCTATATTCATTAACTACAATGATTTTACAATCCCCAATATTCTCCGCAAAAGTGCAAATAATTACGCGCACTATATCACTCATCTCAAAACTAACTATTTTAAGTTAACAAAATACCTAAACAGGCATTAACTTATTAACATACAATAAACAATATTTATTTATTTTGGAAAAAATAACCTATTTAGCATTAATTCCTATAGAAGTTTACCATTCTTTAATACCTTCTCACTATTTGGCTCTTAATCTGTTTTCATTAAACAAGGCATAACCCGCCACTACAAACACAGTAAGTACAATATAATACACAAAGTCAGGAATTGGCACGGGATCACCTTTGGCGTAGGAATGCATTCCTGCCAAATAATAATTCACTCCAAGGTAAGTCATCAGTACTGAGAAAAAGCCCAATACCGAAACAACATTAAACACCACCTTACTTTTTAATCCGGGCACAAAACGTAAATGAAGGATAATGGCATAGACTACTACGGTAACCAGCGACCATGTTTCTTTAGGATCCCAACCCCAATAACGTCCCCAGGATTCATTGGCCCAAACACCTCCCAAAAAGGAACCTATTGTCATTAAATACAGCCCAACTGTTAAAGTCATCTCGATGATGGTAGTAAGTTCTGCAATGGTTAATTTTATTTTTTGGTCGTTATCGTCTTTTCTTAGCCCAAACAGAATAAGATTAAAGAAAGCAACAAAGGCTCCCAAACCCAGGAAACCGTAGCTGGCTACAATTACAGCCACATGAATGGTTAGCCAGTAAGATTTTAACACGGGTACCAGATTGGTTATCTCAGGATTCATCCAGGTGAGATGAGCTACCATAAGCACGATGCCTGAAAACAACCCTCCTACCGAAAGCACAATACCTGATTTTTTACTAAATACTAAACCCGCCAGCAACATCGACCAACCGATATACAGCATCGACTCATAACTATTACTCCAGGGCGCATGACCCGAGACATACCAACGCATGGCCAGCCCTCCGGTATACACTGCAAATCCAATGAGAAACAAAATCAGACCTGCTTTATTAATCCCTTTAGGCGATTTATTAGGCAGAAATAAAAATATAAACTGTAATATCAACAAAATCAACCCCAGCACAAAAAATACCGGAGCGATCATTAAAAATACATTACTTTTATTATAAAATATTTCCAGTTGCTTTTCTTTCTCCGAAGGCAGTATCCCCTGAGCAAATTTACCCTGGTATTTTAGAATGGCATCAATATACGTTTCAGCCTGTTTATCATCTCCTGTTCTTAAACTCTGCAAATAAACAGTAAATACATTTCGCACAAACAAGCTATCACCTGAGGACAGACCTGACCGATAATCACCGGGATAAATCCAGGGCGCATGTTCATCATCTGGGTCTGGAAACATCTTTAACAATTTACCAGTTTTAGCGAGATAAAAAACATTTACCTGTTCATCAATCTTGATTAAATCGTTTTGTTCTTTGCTTCTATACGCCGGCTTGGTTCGGTATGCACTTTCCACTTGCTCGTGGAGTTTATAGTTTCCCGAAGGACCAAAAAAGTCTTTAAAAGATGCTTTTTTACCTCTATTCCCAACAATAGCCTTAATGCTTTCTGCAGCTACCGTAATTAAGGGAATCCGCTCCCAGGTTTCCGGTTCACAAAGAATACTCAAGACTACTCTATCTGCCGAATAGCCTTTAAAACTATTATGCTTTACCAGTTTACGCAACACCTCTCCATTCATCGAGTTCATGGGTTTAACACGACCTCCATTATCCTGCACCCATAACCTCCCGAATAATTCCGCCTGTTTTTCACTGACTTTTACAGCCTCATCAACAGACTGCGAAAAACCAGCTAGTGAAACTGTAAATAACATGATCAGACTTAATGCTTTTTTCTTGCTGGCCAAATCACTTAGTTTATTCGCCAGATCGTTAAATCTACCTTTTGAGGCTATTAAAGAAAGAAGCATAAATAAAGACATAATAAAATAACCAATATAAGTAATCAAGGTACCCCAATAATCATTATTT
>JBFHEL010000082.1:0-12370 GCA_041584155.1 Saccharicrinis sp. | reverse complement strand
TGCCAGTAGTGTCATTATGGCTAAAGGCCATTCTGCGCAGGTGAGCTTCTCAGGATTAGAACTTGCACTGGAAGAACCTGACACTCAGCTTCGTTTATTTGGAAAACCAGAAGTAAACGGCGAAAGAAGAATGGGTGTTTGCCTGGCCCGGGGAACTTCGGTTGAACAAGCAAGAGAAAAAGCCAACAAGGCGAGCAAATCTATTGTAATTAAATTGTAAGCTTGCAATAGATCCACAGATAATACCAATTTTACTATGGTTTTTAACCGTTGGTATTTTCCGTAAAACAGCGGAACATCCAACATGGATAGTTATCTGACTTTTGGCTAAGATTAAATGATTAAGCCAGGTCTAAAAGAACCTTAAGCTAATATCATTAATAAATCGAAATAAGACTCTGCTTATACTCTTTCGATTCTATCTCTGCTGAATTACGCCTTAAAAAAATAAAAAAACCTAAGCCCGGCTGTTTTATTAGTCGAGCTTAGGTTACTTAAATAAATTATGCAATTAATGGAATAAAATTGCAGATACAATACACCAAATACCTACAAAAATACCGAGCATTCCAATCTTTCCTTGCTTAGGAGCCAGTTTGGCCAACAGCTGCTCTCCTTTAAGTCTGGCCTCTTCATTTTTAGAAAAAGCATACTTAGCAATTAAACCATAACCAAGCATAAAACCCAATGCTGCTTGCAATACATTTACAGCTAACAAGGTAGCCCAATAAACAGGCCAATGAGCAATCATACCCATACCCAACACACCACTAAATATAATACCATAAATGCCCCAAAAACAAAATAACATACCTATCCACCCCTGGTAAGGAGCTACTTTGTCAAGTAATTCTCTTGCATTTGGTTTTTTTGCCAATAATATAGATGGCACGGCAATAAAGCTTAATAAAATTAACGTAATACCAGTAATCATAATTAATATATTTGTAAAATTAAACAATCTCTATTTCAAAAAAGCATTCAGTAAAACTTCATCACTAACTGAACTATTATAAAAGTGCATTCAATCAAATACAATACAGGCAACAAAATATTCACTTCTTCCATTGAGATCTACTCAAACAACAAACCCAATAATTTGTCCTTCCTGTAACGTTCTTTTGTATAGATATCACTTTAAGTACTTCTACAGGTCATCAATGTGCAACCATTAAACGATGTCCCAGACAATACATCACTTTATCAGTACCATTATCGATAAAACATATTGGATTTTTTGCTCTGAGCTCAGGTACAATTTTTGCAAGTGTATTTTTTCTAAAATCTACCTCCCAGATACAGGATACATCCCCCCAGTTATTGAAGTAAAATTTATTCTTTTTAATACTCCAGGCTCCCCTTCCAAAGGCCATAGGGCTATCATCACTTAAAGCGATCAGGGTATCCGATTCATTCTTATTCAAATTCCTGAATACCAAACTAACATCCTTAATTTCCACACTATACCTTCCTGAAGGAGAAGGATAACTACATACAGAATCCCAATGTTTTATTGCATCCCAGTCGATTATAAATCTATGGGCAACCGAATGCTTCATTTGTTTTAAATCATATTCAAACTCTTTTTTTTCGCGTCTGTTTACAAAATAATGCACAACCCCATCCTTCTCAATAAAATTATTTTTATTGTCTATACTAAAGTTAGCATTGTTCAATCTGTACCTACTTAATATCTCACCATTTTTACCGATATGATAAAAATAGAAAGGCGCAAAAACACAGGTATCTACATTGGTAATGGCCACAAAACCATTTTCAACCTGTCTAACACAGGTAACAGATTCTTCTCCAAAAGAAACAAAAGAGCTTTGCTCCCACTGTTTATCTATAAGTTTTAATCCGTTTAATGATTCATTAGCCATCTTTGAATAACCTTGAGCATAAATAGTACTACAGCCGATTATTAAATAGATAAACACACTTGTAATTCTACTATATTTTTTCACTTTAAATAAATTACATTCATATTATTTGAATGCAATTTGCAGTTCATTTACAAGTTGGCCAAAAACAATTTATAAGTGTATCAGTTCAATTAATATTCGCCAACCAAGAGGCTGTAACCTGAACATTAGAATACATCAGTATCAAATGTAAATCAGCGAGTAACAAGTCGAACAATAGGGAATAAAAGCTATCATTTTATATTTACAAACTACTATAAGCTTTAATCTGATTCATTACTTCGGTATATTTCCGGGTAGCAATTTTAGCAACTAACTGGTTTGACAATAGCACATCATTCTTTTGAATACTTTGAATGTGTTTTGGATTTATAATGTGAGATTGATGCGTTCGTATAAAGTTTGAGTTTTGTAATATACCTTCAAAATACTTCAGGTGTTTCGAAGCCATGATGGTTCTATCCACACTAATTATTTTACTATAGGCCCCATCCGACTCCAGCATAATAATGTCATCAAGCTTAAAAAAGTAGGTATTATGAGCGGTTTTAACTACTAATTTCCGCTCCTTTCCCTTCCTGTTATCATCTAATGCTTCAAACTGCTTACTTATCTCATTCTGCTTAACGATATTTTGCATAGCCTTTTCAACAGCAATTCTCAATTCCTCAGGATCAATAGGCTTAAGCAAATAATCTACAGCACTTAGTCTGATTGCATCAATAGCATATTGATTAAAACCGGTGGTAAATATTATTTGAAAATCAATACTTTTTAATTGCTTAAGATAATCCAGGCTGCAACCATCCTCCAGTTCAATATCAAAGAAAACCAGATCAACCTGATTTACCTCAAGAAATTCTTTCCCCTCCTGAACCGAAGGAAAAACACCCACAATCTGAATCTGATGATACAAGAGTTTAAGCATCTTTGACAAGGCCTGCTGAGCATTAAACTCATCTTCAACAATAACTACTTTATACATTTACCTTCTACTTAACTGAAATTCTACTTGTGTTCCCGAAGGGTTATCCAGTGATTTAATCTTTAAGGATTCTTCATCACCAAACCCCGGTAGCATTAAACGATTCTTTAAAACATCCATTGAGTGTTCTTTACCATCCCTAACAGGTGTTTTATATCCCGGACCATTATCTGTAACAACAAAATGTAACTTATTATTTTTTAAACCCACTTTAATTTCGAGCACACCATTTGCCTTTTTATTTTTTAAACCATGTTCAATAGCATTTTCAACAATAGGTTGAAGCAACATAGGAGGCACCTTTGTTTGAGCAGTATCTATTGTAGCCTCAATATTAATATGGTATTTAAATTTATCCCCAAAACGTACCTTTTGGGTTTCAATATAGTTTTGCAAGGCATCTATTTCTTCGTTTAAACTAATAGATTCACGACTGGTAAAATCAAAATTTTGCCTTATCAATCGTGAAAAACGGGCAATATATGCCGATGTTTTTAACGGCTCATTATCGAGCAGAGTATTTTGTATTGCAGTTAATACATTAAAAATAAAATGAGGATTCATTTGCGAACGCAGGATTCTGTTCTCTAATTTATTTTTTTCTTGTGCATTTTTATACCTCACATCTTTAAAATACTGTATAACAATCAGCATCACAATAACAACCAAAGCTATCATTATCAACAGAATAAACCTTATACGCTGGTTTGCATTTTCGGCAAGCAAACGCTTATGCTGTTCATCCTTCAGCTTTATATCCTTTTCTTTTTCTAATTTCTTTGTTTCATACAGCTCTTTTTGGTTCTCAAGCATTTCTTTAAAATCCCGGGATTGAACCTCTTGAATTAAATATTGAACCGTATCCAAAGACATAAAATAACGTCTCGCCCTTTGTATGTTATGTATATTTAAGGCTTCAAGCAATTCTTGCTTAAAAATTTTATGTAATTTCTGATATTCTTTCTTATTATAACTATTTTTTAAAAGTTCATTATAACAAACATCGGCTTTCTCTTTTTTCCCGATTAAACTATATATACGTGCTTTATTTTCCAATCCAGTATTCCATTCTCTTGGGAAGTTTCTCGATATTCTGGCCGACAAATCATAATACAACAAGGCCTGTTCTATATAATAAGTACTATCCGTTTGCTTAAATAATTCTTCAAAGTTAGTGGCAATATTATTGTAGGAATTAGCTACAGATAATTCGTCATGTAAGCCCGAACTAAGCGATAAAGATTTATTATTATAGTCAATTGCTTTTCTGAACTCCTGTTCTTCTTTATAAAGTACCGCCAGGTTATTGTACAAGGTAGCTAAAGCCAACGAATCATTAAGCTCTTCATAATCAATCACAGCCGACTCCAAATAGGCCAATGCGTTCTTCTTATTTCCCTGCACATAATTCAAATTACCAAAATAGACCGCTATTTTTGCCTTCAGCGTAAAATCATGGTTCTTATCTGCAATGGCTTGAGCCTGATACAGACTTGAAGCGGCCTTTGTAAATTGAAGCTGACTACTATACAAGGTCGCCAAATTCAACAGTACTTCAGCTTGCAAGCTTACACTATCGCATTGCTCAAAAGATTGTAAAGCAAGTTTAAATACCTTCTCTGATTGATCATACTCATTTGAATATAAAAAAATCAACCCTTTTAAAATATTTAGCCTGGCCTTATCTATGGATGTCCATTGATTCATATTCAACAAGCTGTCAACCTGTTTAAAAGAACCGGGAATTTGCTTTAATACCGATTCTCTTAATTCGGCATATTCAACATCATCCAATTTTTGCGCATTAGCTATCAGGCTTACAAAAACAAAGAAAAAACTAACAAACCAGTCCTTTATCGACATTTTACAACAATCATTTTTTTAAGATTAATTGATTTATAATCTTTACTAAAACTACTTAATAAACAAACTTATCACTCATCTGCTTAAAAAACACGAAAATACGGTCTTTTAAAACCAAAACATAATTTTTTCATTATTTAATATCAGAAAACAGGCATAAAGATTTTTTTTCTACCCCATAACACCTAAAATTTTTAAATTAAATGATCTAATACACTAATAAAAAAACAGTTGACCTCTAATTTATTTTACTATACATCTTACCTTCCTTAAACTGAGTTAACATAGTCTCACATAATATCTTCTGCTTTTTAAAGTATAATATGCTAAATATTATTTTCACCTTACCTCCAACTTTAACTTTCTTATTATTTTTAAAATAACAAGTGTTAAATAATTTTAGATTTATTTACACAATCAGTCTTTGAGTTTAATCTTAAATATCTTATTTTTGATCTACGAAAAAAATCGATATCTTCTAAATTTATTCTCTTCATTATTTACACCTTGATATAATTATTTAGCAATAATTTTGCATAATATATAACTAACAATTGGTTTGTTTATGCATGATTTAATATTAAAAAACAAAATAGCGTGCCCAGTAACATTTATATATAATAAACTAAAAAGATGAACAATTTTGAATGGAATTTTCCAACCAAACTGACTTACGGTGCAGGTCGTGTAAAAGAAGTTGGTGAAATCGCAAAAGAATATGGTAAGAAAGCGATGATTGCTACTTATGCTAAAGGTTCTCCTCTTGATCCGGTAATCGAAACAGTTGAAGCTTCACTTAAGGATGCAGGAATTGAGGTTGTTGTTTTTACTGGTATTGAACCCAATCCCCGTTCTCAAACCATTGACAAAGCCATTAATATCTTTAATAAAGAAAAGTGCGACATGGTTATCGCTCTTGGTGGTGGTAGTGTTATTGATGGATCTAAATATATTGCAGCTACAAGTTTTTCTGGAGGAGGCTGCTGGGACTATGTTGTATTAGGCGACAGAAAACCTCGTGAATATACTGGTGCATACCCAATTATTTCAATCCCAACCATTTCTGCTTCAGGCTCGGAATGTAATGCCGGAGGGGTACTTTCAAACGCAGAAACTAAAGAAAAAAGTTTTTCACGTTCTCCATACCGTTTCCCTAAAGTAGCTATTATCGATCCTCAAATCCTTAAGTCTGTACCTCTTAAATTAACCAAGGATAGCTGTATTGATATCTTCTCTCATCTTATTGAACACTACCTTTCAAGTCACGATGAATCAGAGTTTGCTGATAGAATTACCGAAGGCATTATTTTAACAGTTAAAGATAACTTCAACAAAATCCTTAATAACCTTGAAGATGAAGAAGTTCGTGGACAGCTAGCCCTTTGTTCTATCTTTGGATGGTCTGGACTTCAAGCACTTGGCAGATTAGGATGTATCCCTATGCATTCAATTGAAATGCCACTCTCTGCCATCTATGATCTTCCTCATGGACGCGGTATGATAGTGGTAATTCCTCCATATCTGGAATATATGGCTGATGTGATGCCTCACCGCTGGGCAAAATTGGCCCGTCGTTGTTTTGGTGTAACCGAAGCTGATGATAACAAAGCAGCAAAAATGTTAGCCCCTAAGGTTGTTGAGTGGTTCAAAGAAACGGATTCTTATCTTACTCTTTCCGATGTGAACATACCTGCTGATCAATTCGAAAAAATGGCAGACGATGTAGTTCGTATGTTTAAAGGACCTGAGGAAGGAACAACTGCAGGACCACGTCCTATCAAAAAAGAAGAGATAGTGAAAATGTACGAAATGTGTAAATAAGCACATTTAATAATATCATCTAAAAGCCGGCAATACCAAGCCGGCTTTTTTTCATCCTAAAAACAAACAATCCCAATTATTTAATCACTTTAGACATAGGTTCTCCAACGCCTTAACACTATTCTCCTCTCTCCCAGGGAAAGGACAAAAGATACGAGTATTTTTTTTTAGCAGCGTTCGTTGAAAAAAAGATGTCTCATCCAAATCCCTTTACATGCTCATTCTTTGGAACAATTCATACAATGCACTATTTTTGTTGCTCAACAAAAAGAACACAACAGGATAGAATTATATGTCGGCACTATCAACGAAAGATATTACATACCTACCGGGAGTTGGCTCCAAAAGAGCCGACCTGCTTAAAAAAGAGCTTAAAATTCAATCCTTTGAAGATTTGCTTTACCATTTTCCCTATAAATACATCGATAGAAGCCGCACCTATAAGATCCGTGAAATAAACAGCACTTCATCGCATATTCAGTTAAAAGGAAAGATTGTTGGTTTAAAAACAGTTGGGCAGGGACGCTCCGAACGTTTAGTAGGTAAATTCGCCGACAATACAGGGGTTATTGAATTAGTTTGGTTTAAGTTTATTCAGAAAATAAAATCCAGTCTGGATCCCAACGCCGAATATATCATCTTTGGTAAACCTGGTAAATTCAATAACTCATATAATATTGTACACCCCGAGATGGAAAAGGTAGACCCTAACAAGCCAAAAATTGTATCGGGCTTACAGGCTTTTTACCATACTACAGAAAAAATGAAAAATAATTTTCTGAGTTCGAAGGCCATACAAAAAATGCAACAAAATATTTTTCTATCCTTTCAGGGCTCTATCTCAGAAACATTACCAGCCTATATTATCCAGCAATATAACCTGATGATACTTGATCAGGCTCTACGTACTGTACATTTCCCTATAAACAATCCGGAACTGGAGAAGGCTCAGTTTCGATTAAAATTTGAAGAATTATTTTATATTCAGCTCAATATACTAAAATTAAAAACACAAAGAACCAATAGTATAAAAGGTCATATTTTTTCAACTGTTGGCAATTATTTTAACCATTTCTTTTTTAATAACCTGCCTTTTGAACTTACCACTGCTCAAAAAAGAGTGATTAAGGAGATCAGAAACGATGTAGGTTCTGGCCGTCAACTTAACAGGCTATTGCAGGGAGATGTAGGCAGTGGAAAAACCATGGTAGCATTAATGGTTATGCTCATTGCCCTGGATAACAACTTTCAGGCATGCCTGATGGCTCCCACTGAAATATTAGCAACACAACACTTTGAATCGATTACCAGCATGCTAAACGGAATGGATTTAAATGTTAAACTACTCACCGGTTCTTCAAAGAAAAAAGAAAGGGACATCATCCATGCCGAATTACAATCAGGAGAACTCCAAATACTCATAGGCACCCATGCCTTATTAGAAGATGTGGTTCAGTTTAAAAACCTGGGCCTAGTCATTATTGACGAACAGCACCGCTTTGGGGTGGCACAAAGAGCCCGGCTATGGAAAAAAAACACCATCCCTCCTCATATACTGGTGATGACAGCTACACCCATTCCCCGTACACTGGCTATGACCGTATATGGTGATCTGGACGTGTCGGTCATCGACGAACTCCCTCCCGGACGAAAACCTATTGAAACCAAACATTATTTCCATAACCGACGCAATAACCTTAACCATTTTATTAAAGCTGAAATTGAAAAAGGTCGTCAGATATATGTGGTTTATCCTTTAATTGAAGAGTCGGAGAAGATGGATTTTAAGAATCTATCCGAAGGATTTGAATATATGCAAAGTGCTTTTCCTGAGTACAAAACCACCATGGTACATGGTAAAATGAAACCAGCGGAGAAAGATACTGCCATGCAGGAATTTGCAAGTGGACAAGCTCAAATATTAGTAGCCACTACCGTAATCGAAGTAGGCGTGAATGTACCCAATGCTTCGGTAATGATTATTGAAAGTGCCGAACGCTTTGGATTATCGCAACTTCACCAGCTACGAGGACGTGTTGGACGTGGTGCTGAACAAAGCTATTGCATCCTGATGACAGGTCATAAATTGGGTGAAGACACAAAAAAACGTATGAACATCATGGTAGATTCGAATGATGGCTTTGAAATTGCCGAAGCCGATATGAAACTCCGTGGTCCCGGCGATCTGGAGGGAACCCAACAAAGCGGACTTCCCTTTGAACTAAAAATTGCTAACATTACACGAGATTCTCAACTCCTTCAACACGCACGTAATGTAGCCAATGCTATATTAGACAGCGACCCCACTCTCGAAAAGACTGAAAATCAAATACTCAACAAACAACTCACCAAACTGGCAAGACGAAAAATGGACTGGAGTTTGATATCCTAACCTTAAGATAACGGCAATGCCATGCCATTAAAGCAAATACAGTACCCTCCCCAATAAAAACCTTCACAACACATCTGTACGAATAATATGTCAAATATAAAATAGAATATTACGTTTATTAATTAAATTCGTCATTCAATACAACAATCCTCATATTTAGCTTGCAATCAAAATTAATACGCATGATTATTTGTACTTTATATGCTCACAAACCAGGGCTTAATAGCATCAAGGAACTAGCAGAAAGTCATCTTCCTTCCTATGAAATGACGAGTTTGGGAGAGCCTACCCAATCAACTATAATTGAACTTAAAAACACTACCTCTATAATACGCATTAACTACCGGCAACGAATACTACCTAATTATCTATTTCCACAAGAAAACGATAGCCCGTTAACAGCCAATTTAAAAGGACTGTATAGTTATGTAAAAAGTCTACCGGCAAAAAACAACAAATTAAAAGAGCTATTCTTACAAAAGATACAAACCTTAAATTGTGAATTTTCAATACAGCAAGAGCCAAATGCAAGTCAGGAGACAATTGACTTTATTAAAGTACTAGCCAAACAACTGGATACTGTACTTTTTGTTCAACCAAAAACACCAATCTCCAAATCCTCCAGTCAGCACTTTTTAGATCAAGATTTAAATCTGATTGTAGATGGAGAAGGAAATGCTGAAATCGATAATTTAAAAATTCAGATTGAAACAAAATATTTCGATAAAAACGATGGCGAAATTACACCTGAACAACAAAAAAGAAAAAGGAAAAGTGAACAGATTTTAAAGGCTCAACACATTAAAGTGAATTATCATCTTCCTTTTATTGAAACAGAATCAGAAACTACACTTCGTAATGTAAAAGAAATAGCCGAAAGAGTCACTCTGCTTGCACTCACCAATATGGTGGCCTTTAATACCATTTCTGGTGACGAAGCATTAGCATATCTTACACAATACAATTTATTAAACCTGGCAACAGCCAGGGAAATAGATTTTTTAGAAGACCCCACTGAAGAAAAGAAAAACCATGAGACCTGGAAATGTGAAGGTATTTGGGTTTTAATGTGGGCTTTGAATTTAGTAAATGATTTAGGTTCGGCTAATGAAATGGCTGATCTAAACAAAATTCCTTACGAAAAATACCCCATTGGAAAGGATAAGGATCCAAATACATTTATCAGCATTCCATTTACCCTAAAATCAAAAGCAGAAATATTAGATGCTGCTGATCTGTATTATCGCATAGATTGGGCTTGTGTTGATGCACGTGTGAATCAGCAAGAAATAAAAAATGCACATCCTGGGGTTGTTTACGAAAGGCATTATGCTTTAAATTGGCTCATCAATTACATGAATCAAGAATGGGATGATATAAGCTGTGATACTTGATAAAATATTGTAGCGATAGCTTCGCATTTCAAATTTAAAACCTAAGAACATCATATATACATGAATCTATTATTCACCGTAAAAACATTGGGTAAGAAAAGACCCTATTTGCGAGATATTGAAATAGACCTCGATATTCCATCCAATTGCAAGCTGTCTGATTTCCTTACAGCATTGGTCAGTCAACAGGTAGATGCTTACAATGAACGTCAATCTGATAAAACATTGATTTCTTTCATTGGAGAAGAAAAAATAAAGGAGCAATTAAGTACGAGTGGTAACATTAAATTTAATGAACGCTACAACCAAAAACTTGCCGAGAAAGATAAGGCTATAGAAACGGTACTACTTGCTTTCGAGGATGGACTAATAGCCTTATTTAGTGAGGACAAACAGTATGAAGATTTAAATCAGAAACTGGACTTGAAAGAGGGAGACTCTATTTCAATTATACGATTAACATTTTTAGCCGGAAGCATTTGGTAATTATACAAATATGGAAGATATACACAAGTTTATAGCATCAAAAAAAATAGAAAATAAAGTAGAGTTAGTAGTGGATAATCTCATCAACAAGTTCAACTCTCAGAATAAACCAAACTTACTTGGACCGTTAATTTCCAAAAGGAATGATGGCTTATCGCATAACACTGTGCTTCTTGGTTTGCTTTTACTGAACTGTATTGAGACCAATGATTCTCAACCAAATGGTTATAATGGTTCAAGATCTTTAGTTTATCCTACAACAAATCGTTTTCTACATTTAAAAAAAATTGCCAAACCAAACCAGTATTGGAATGGTGAGCGTTTTAATTTACTAGTTTATCTTTTTGGCAAAGATATGGCACAATGGGTAAAAAATGCTTGGAATATGATCCCGAAACTCATGTATGAAGAAGGTTACGGTCGCCGTTCCTTTCGCAGCTCTAACCTGGAGGATGTCTACTTTATTAAGCAACTCAATTTTATTATTGATTTAATTCACGGTACCAACTACAAATTGGGTTTCCACGAAACGGCAACATACTGCAACTATTTACACAACAATATGTGTTATGTGTATGCAGCCGCCATTGATGGTGGCGATACTGATATTAAACAGCTGTTTTTAGATGCCATTTACGGCAGACACGAAATATGCAAGCCCAGCAGGCATAACATTAAAGCCATGCTTTTAAGCAATGATACTGAATGTTGGGAAGCCGTAGAAAAACTACTTTTAAGTGCTCAACGCCAGGAAGGGCTTCGACAAACCATTTTAGAATGCCTGGATGAAACTTCTCTAGGAGCGCTAAAACATTTTATTAAAGTGATTTTAGAACACAAGCTTACCCGTTTTTCATCGGTGGTTAGAGCTTTAGATGTTTGGACAGGATTAGGTTGGGAAGCAGAAAAAGAATCGACAATTGTTCGCTTTTTAACTTATGCGGATCTGTTTTTAAGCGATACGACTCAAATAGCAGGTGCTATTAAAAGCAAAGATAATACAGAGGTTTACATGGCTCTTTGGGCACAAGGTGTTTTGGATGTGATGGGATGCATACCCTATTTAAACGACCTGTGTAAAGGTGATTTTGAAAAACAATCCTTGGCATTATACTTCGTAAGTCAGGTAGATATCCCTTCTATTTCTGTAACCTTTGGCTTTCCACTTCTATCCAGCAAAGATCCGGTAATCGCCAGCCAGGCAGCACAACTAATAGATACTTCCTGTTTAAAAATTATAAAACCTGATTACAAAGTAAAAATATTTGATATCATGGAAGCCAGGTTAGATGATTTTCCTAAAAAAACAATTCATTCAAAACCTAGAGTATTTAGTTGGTTAACTTTTCAAGTTAGCAAAGATATTATTTATGATTTAATGATCAGGACCTTAAATCTTGATGTAGAAAAAGATCTGAATAGAATACTTCCTCATTTTGCAAGTTTATCTGTTATACAACGCGAAAGGGTGACTCGTAGCATATTGCCTGATTATTATTCTTAT
>JBFHEL010000081.1:0-12390 GCA_041584155.1 Saccharicrinis sp. | reverse complement strand
TGAGATTAGATGGATAAAATGGACCGACAGGGCACTCTTTGACTCTACAGGACACATTACAGAATACCAGTCTGTGGGAATGGATTTTACCCAATTAAAAACCACTGAAATTCAACTGGAAGAACAAAAAAATAAGCTCAATGCAATATTCAATAATTCTATTATTGGCATAGGAGTACTCAATAAAAAGGGTGAATTTTTAATGAGCAATTCCAGATTAAGAGAAATGCTTCAGGGAAGCTCTGACGAACCTCCTGAGTTATACAATTACTTTGATTTTATCAGGGAAAAAAACAAACAAACTTCGCTTAACAATTTAAATAACCTCTTTGAAGGTGCAACAAAAAACCTTAATGTAAAAAATAAATACCTCCGAAAAGATGGCTCTGAATTTTGGGCTGAATTATTTGCTTCCCCCATCACCTTTCAAGATGGAAAAGTAAAAGAAGCTGTTGGTTTGGTGATAGATATAAGCCTTAGACATAAAATGGAAGAAGAATTAAAGGCCAGCGAACATAAACTAAAAAAACTGAATCACACAAAGGATAAATTATTTTCGGTTATAGCTCATGATATACGTAATCCATTTAATGCTATATTAGGGTTCAGTAATATTTTGAATAAAAATATTGACCAGTTATCGGTGATAGAAATAAAGGAATTTGTATCGAAGATTGTTGAAGCCAGCGAACAAACTTACAAACTGTTAGAGGATTTACTTACCTGGGCAAAATCGCAATTAGGCCAGCTTTACGCCACCCCTGTTCCTCTTCAGCCCGCAACTCTAATTAACGAATGCATAAACTCGTTACATTCATTAGCTTCTGAAAAAAACATTACTATTAACACTTCTATTTTCACCACCAAAGAAGTACTGGCCGACAATCAGATGTTTAAATTTATTATCCGAAATCTATTGCATAACAGCATTAAGTTTTCTCATCCTAACACAAATATACAATGTTTGGTAACAGAGAAAGGAACAGAAAATATAAATATCATCATTAAAGACAATGGGGTAGGTATAAAACCAGAGAAACTAAAAGTACTATTTAATCTGGATGAATTTTTATCCACCAGTGGCACCTCACTGGAAAAAGGAACCGGACTAGGCTTATCTCTTTCAAAAGAGATGATAGAACAAAACAACGGAACAATAGAAGTGACCAGTGAAGTCAACAAAGGGTCAGAATTCATCATTACTCTTCCACAAAATAAAAAGCATCAATAACGATGCTTTTTATCTGAGAAGTATATTAATGTCTCTTTTTTAGCTCTCTGGCCAGATCCTCGATACGGTAACCCTTATGAGTAAGCAACACAATAAGGTGATAAAGCAAATCAGCGCCTTCATATAAGAAGTTCTCATCATCATTAGCCATTGCACCTATAACTGTCTCAATAGCTTCTTCACCAACTTTTTGAGTAATCTTACGTGTTCCTTCATTAAATAAAGAAGTTGTATAAGAGCCCTCTGGCATTTCCTCTTTACGTTTATCAATAAAATCCTGGAGATAGGAAAGGAAAGTTACATCCACATTATTTTTCTCTCCCCAGCAAGTATCTGTACCCAGATGACACACCGGACCAACAGGATTAACTTTAATCAGCAAGGTATCGTTATCACAATCATTTAGGATGGAAACCACATTTAAAAAATTACCTGATTCCTCTCCCTTTGTCCATAACCTATTCTTTGTTCTGCTAAAGAAAGTCACTTTTCCTTCCTTTTGGGTTTTATCAAAAGCCTCCTGATTCATAAACCCAAGCATTAACACTTTATTACTGGCAGCATCCTGAATAACAGCAGGTACCAAACCATTTCCTAATTTATCAAAATCTATTTTCATTTTATTTCTATATCAATATAAAAGCATCGGTTATTAAAACATGTCGCATTCCTTCGTATTCTCCACAATAAAAACACAGCGCTTCAGCCCTTCTGCTTTGGTATATAATTTAATTACAATCTAACATTAATGCCCTGATGATGCAAATAGTCCTTTAAATCGGGAATAGCAATTTCTTTATAATGAAAAATACTTGCTGCTAAACCTGCATCGGCTTTTCCTAAGGTAAACACCTCTTTAAAATGTTCCATATTACCTGCTCCACCACTGGCAATAATCGGAATAGAAAGCTCTGTTGACATTTTAGCTAAAGCCTGATTGGCAAATCCTTGCTTAACACCATCATGATCCATAGAAGTAAACAATATTTCCCCGGCTCCTCTTTCTTCGGCTTCTTTGGCCCATGGGAAAAGCCTTTTTTCGGTAGGGATACGTCCCCCATTAACTGTTACAATCCATTCATTACCCTCAAAATGCTTGGCGTCGATGGCAACCACAACAAACTGACTGCCAAAGTTCTTAGCCATATCGTTAATTAGCTGAGGGTTTCGTACTGCCGAAGAGTTAATACTTATTTTATCTGCTCCAGCGTTTAACAGGGCCTCGGCATCACTTAACTCACTAATACCACCTCCTACAGTAAATGGAATATGAATATGTTGAGCTATTCTTTTTACCAAATCCACAAAAGTCTTTCTTCCTTCATGACTTGCGGTTATATCGAGAAAAACTAATTCATCGGCTCCCTGTTGTGCATATAAAGCCCCCAGTTCAACCGGATCACCAACTTCTTTAATCCCTACAAACTTGATTCCTTTTACAGTCATCCCGTTTTTTATATCCAGACAAGGTATAATTCTTTTTGCGAGCATAATTATGCGTATTTATCAAGTTGTTTTAAGTCAATTTTACCTTCATAAATGGCTTTACCTGTAATAACAGCAGGCACATTCGCCTCAACCAGCCTGTCAATATCCCCGGCACTACTCACTCCACCACTGGCCACCAGGTACAAATCAGGAAATTCCTTCAATATCTTCTGGTAGAGCTCCACTGCTGGTCCTTGCATCATTCCATCTTTACTAATATCAGTACAAATGACTTTTGTAATTCCCTTATTGGTATAATCTTTCACAAAGGGTAATAATTCAAGATCAGATGTTTCTATCCAGCCTCCCACTGCAATTTTTTCATCCTTCACATCAGCCCCAAGTATAATTTTTTCTGCCCCATACTTATTTATCCATCCGCTAAAAATATCAGGATTTTTAACTGCAATGCTCCCTCCTGTAATCATCTCAGCTCCACACTCAAAGGCAATACGTAAATCTTCATTTGTTTTTAATCCTCCACCAAAGTCAATCACCAGGTTTGTTTTCCGGGCAATAGTCTCCAATACCTTATAATTAATGATATGTCCGGCCTTGGCACCATCCAGATCAACCAAATGCAATCGTCTGATCCCATGATCTTCAAACATCTGAGCCACTTCCAGGGGGTTCTCGTTATAAACCTTTTTTTGGTTATAATCACCCTGACTCAGCCTTACACATTTTCCTTCGATAATATCTATTGCAGGAATAATATCTATCAATGCCATGTTACAGTTTTATAAAATTTTCAAGAATTCGTGATCCTACATCTCCACTTTTTTCGGGATGAAACTGGGTGGCATAAAAGTTATCTTTATGCAAAGCCGAACTAAAAGGATGAATATAATGTGTTGTAGCAGCAGTTTCGCCACCTAATGCCACATAATAACTATGTACAAAATACACAAATTTATTCTCCAGCCCTAAATCAAAGAGAGGGCTGTTAACATTAGTGATGGCATTCCAGCCCATATGCGGCACTTTTATTAATTCGGGATTAGGATCAGGCACCACAAATTTCTTCACTTTTTCTTTAAAAATACCCAGACATGCTACATCTCCTTCCTCGGAGTAAGTACACATTAATTGCATGCCTAAACAAATTCCCAAAACAGGTTGCTTTAAACTAACGATAAGCTCATCGAGCTTATGCTCTTTGAGGTATTTCATGGTTGAGCTGGCTTCGCCTACACCAGGAAAAATAACCTTATCTGCTTTCCTTATCTCCTCAGGATCGGAAGTAATCACATGGTCAACACCTAATCGCCCTAGGGCAAAACTAACCGAGCGAATATTTCCTGCATTATATTTTATAATTGCTACCTTCATTTAAAAGAGTTTGAAGCCTGACCTACAAAGCTTGAAGCAACCTTTACTTCCTTTAGCTTGATAATTTTCATCAGGTCAAAAATTAATACTATTTCTCACAACCAATATAGAGAGCTATATCATACAGATAAAGACCTTGCACACCTAACTGTTGATTAAGCATTAGCTACTATTACTGATTCAGAAGTTCTTCTATTTTAGCTTTCATGGCAGCAAATTCTTCCTGATTAAAAAGACGTGTCATATAAGCAATTTTTCCTTCCTTATCCACAATAACATTACGGGTAACCCCGGCATCCTTTAAGGCATAAAGCCCAAAGATATCTGCCCCAGGATCCAGGCCCAAAGGATAAGTAATTCTTGTTTTTTCTTTAAACTTAATTAGTTTTTCAATGGGTTCATCCCTATCTACACCAATAACTACCAAACCCTTATCCTGATGTTGCTTCCATATTTCAGACTCTATAAAAGGCATCTCTTTCATACATACCCCGCACCAGCTGGCGGTAAACTGTATCATAACTACCTTACCAATATTTTCGGATAGGGTAAAGGTAGATCCATTATCTAAAGTAGTTGTAAAATCAGGGGCTTGATCGCCAACTTTTACGATATACCCTCTATCATCTCCTTCTTTCGAAGAACAGGCAAAAAGACTAACTATCCCTATAAGGGAAGCGATTATAATTTTTAGCTTCATAAATAATAATTAATGAAAAATAATAGTTCTGTTTTTATACACCAGGGTTTTACGTTCGATGTGAGCTTGCACTGCTCTCGATAGCACTATTTTTTCAATATCCTTCCCTTTCTGAATCAGCGTTTTAACTGAATCACGGTGTGAAATACGATTGATATCCTGTTCAATAATAGGGCCTGCATCCAAATCTGAGGTTACGTAATGACTGGTAGCACCAATAATTTTAACGCCTCTTTTATGTGCTGCATGATAAGGTTTTGCTCCCGCAAAGGCAGGCAAAAAGGAATGGTGGATATTAATTACCTTTTCAGGATAATGATTGATGAAATCCTGCGACAACACCTGCATATATCTGGCTAAAACCACAAAATCGATCTTGTGCTTTTTTAATATCTCCAGCTCTTTCTTTTCCTGCTCCGCTTTGGTATCGGCTGTAATAGGAACATGTACAAACTCAATCCCAAACTGTCTGGCTACAGACTCTAAAGTAGTGTGATTACCTATGATCACCGGAACCTCTACCCTAAATTCACCACTTTGATATCGGGCCAGCAAGTCATATAGACAATGTGATTCTTTGGATACAAAAATAGCCATCCGAGGTATCTCATGGGTAAAATTCAAGGTCCATTTCATCTGATAAGGATCTCCTAAAAACTTCTGAAAAGTAGGTCTGATCTCTTCATGAGGCAAATTAAACTCTGTTAAATCCCATGAAACCCGCATAGAAAATAAATTTTCGTAATGATCAACATGCTGATCAACGCTAATAATATTTCCATGATGCAGATTTATAAAATCGGTTACACGCGCAACAATTCCACTTTGATCTGGACAATGAATTTTAATAATTGCCGTATTTTGGTTATTTTCCATGAATAAAAACTTATCTGTAGTCTACAATTTATCATAGACTATTTAAATCAACAATCGTTCATTTTTTATTTGAGCCTGTAAAAATAACGATTATAAACAGGACAGGAAACAAAAAGCTGACATTTATCAGGATCACTATCCTTCCTTTACGCTTTTTATAAATGATTTGATTTCACCATGTAAATCTTTGGCCTTTCCAATCAGCTTCACAAAGGCACTTCCTATAATTGCTCCATCAGCATATTTACACGTTTCTTTGTAGGATTGATGATCCCCAATACCAAAGCCTATTAATGCAGGATTCTTTAACCCCAACTTATTGATTCTTTCGAAATAAGCCAACTGCGTATCCGACAATCCCTTTTTAGCACCCGTAACAGCTGCTGAAGAAACCATATAAATAAAGCCGTTGGTGTTATCATCAATTAATTGAATACGTTCATCGGGTGTTTGCGGAGTTATTAAAAATATATTACTTACACCGTTCTTATCAAAGGTTTCTTTGTACTCATTCAGGTATTCCTGGAAGGGCAAATCGGGCAATATAACACCATCAACACCAACCTCACTGCACTTTTGAGCAAAACGTTCGATGCCATATTTATGAACCGTATTGATATACCCCATCAATATCAAAGGCATATTCACTTTTTTACGAACATCTTTTAGCTGCTCAAACAGAACATGCAGGCTCATCCCGTTTTTCAGTGCAGTTTCTCCACTATGCTGAATGGTAGGACCATCAGCCAAAGGATCAGAAAAGGGAATACCAATCTCTACCAAATCGGCACCAGCCTCTTCTAAAGATTCTAAAATAGCTACCGTATCGTTTAAATTAGGATATCCGGCCGTATAATATATGGATAGAATATCTTTTTTATTCTGGAATAATTGTTTTATGCGGTTCATTCTCTATAATTTTATACAATGCATACAGAGATTTGAATTCTCTGTTGTTTTTATTTTTAATCATTTCAACTCTGCTCTCACTTTCTGGCCAATGCCAGCGTTAATCCCAACACAGACAATACTACTACCTTACTTTTATTAGTCACCCTCCAAAAACGAGGCTTATTTAAATACCCTGATAACCTGCCCGACAACATCGAAATCAGGCTAAAAATTATTAAAGCCTGTAGCATAAATATGGCTCCTAAAAGGATCATTTGCCAGACAACAGAAAACCCATTATGGCTAACAAATTGAGGAAGTAAGGCAATAAAAAACAGGGATACCTTCGGGTTTAACACATTCATAAGCAAACCTTTGCGCACCAACTGAAGAAAGCTTTTTTGTTCCGTTTGCTTAAGTTTCAGGTCAACGATAGGTGTTTTCTCCTTGTAAGCCTGCCAGGCCAGATAAAATAAATAGGCAGCTCCCACATATTTTAAAATAGAAAAAGCCATTGCCGACTTTTGTATAATAATAGAAACACCTGTTGCTGCAGCCATAGTGTGGATGAATATTCCACAACACAACCCTAAGGAAACAGCCACCCCATTTCTGTGTCCTTTGGTAATGCTTTCTGTTAACACAAAAATATTATCCGGACCGGGCATTACTGTAAGCAAGATGGCAGCACCCAAAAAAGACAATAAAAGCTCAACTTCCATATGTAAAAACTATAATTTAAATCGCTCCATATAAGTACTCATATCCTTATCGCCTCTACCAGACAGAGTGATCACTACAACATCTTCTTTTTTCAGCTGGAGTTTATTCAATGCCACAAAGGCATGTGCCGATTCTAAAGCCGGTATAATACCTTCCATCCGGGTCAGCTCCCACACAAAATCAAGCGCTTCCTGATCGGTAGCGTCTAGGAATATCGCTCTGTTTGTATCCTTTAAATGAGCATGCTGAGGGCCTATTCCCGGGTAATCCAATCCGGCAGAAATAGAGTAGGGCTCCACAATCTGTCCGTCATCATCCTGCATTAAAAAGGTTTTACTACCGTGTATAATTCCTACATCACCCAGCGCTATTGTAGCCGCTGTTTCGCCTGAATTTATACCTAATCCGGAGGCCTCTACTGCAACGAGCTTAACCTGTTCATCATCTAAAAAATGATAAAAACTACCCGAAGCATTACTACCACCCCCAACACAGGCAACCACATAATCAGGATATTCACTTCCTGTTTTTTCCTTGAGCTGCTCTTTTATTTCCTTACTGATAATACTCTGAAAACGAGCCACCATATCTGGGTAAGGGTGGGGTCCCACTACAGAGCCAATAATATAAAAAGTATCTTCCGGATTACAGATCCAATCTCTTAATGCCTCATTGGTGGCATCTTTTAAGGTTTTATTACCCGATTCTGCAGCCACCACTTTGGCACCAAGCATTTTCATACGTGCCACATTAGGTGCCTGACGCACAATATCCAGGGCACCCATATAAACCACACACTCCAGATCCATTAAGGCACAAACGGTAGCAGTTGCAACACCATGCTGTCCTGCCCCTGTTTCTGCGATGATCCGTTTTTTACCCATTTCCTTGGCCAATAATATTTGTCCCAGTGTATTATTTATTTTATGAGCACCGGTATGATTCAAATCTTCTCTTTTCAGATAAACATGTGCACCATACTTTTCTGACATTCGTTTGGCATAATAAAGCGGAGATGGACGGCCCACATAATCTTTCAGCAGTTCAATATATTCCTTCTGAAATTTATCGGTATTAATAATATCGAGATACACTTTTTTTAGGTTATCGATATTAGGTTGTAACATCTCCGGAATCCAGGCCCCTCCAAACCGACCATACATTCCATTCTCATCTGCATTATACTTTGAGCTCATTGCTAATATTTTTTAATCTCCTGAATAAACTTTGCTACTTTCACAACATCTTTAATGGCAGGTGCTGTTTCAAACCTACTGTTTATATCTACAGCATGTACATGAATATCCTGCAAAGCCATAATATCTTTTACATCATCCTGCGTAATTCCCCCACTTAAGAAAATAGGTTTATTATTATCGTAATTTTTTAATATTGACCAGTCAAATTTATGTCCACTGCCACCAAAAGCCTTTGTTTTGGTATCGAACAGATAGTAATCACACACCTCTGTATAGGGTTTTAACTCCGAAAAATCAAAGTTTTCATCTACCTGAAAAGCTTTTATCACCTCTACGCCCATTTGTTTCACCAACAAACATAACTCAAACGATTCATTCCCATGAAGCTGCACAGCGTTTAACTCAAAATGACTTACCGCATTATATATTTCCTGCTCTGAAGCATTTACAAACACACCTGTTTTTTTAATGGCTGTTGACAGGTGATTTATATTCTCGGCAGAATAGCCTTCTCCGATATACCGGGGAGACTTGGGATAAAATATAAACCCCATGTAATCCGGTTTTAAGGCTGCTATTTCGTCAATATTCTGACGATTACGCATGCCACAAACCTTTATTTTCGGTACATCCTTCATTTTACTATTTACGTATTTCTGCTGAAAATTTGATACAAGCCTCACCAGGATTTTTAGTTCGCATAAAATTTTCACCAATTAAAAAACCCTGAAAACCATGCTTTCTCAATAAAAATATATCCTCAGGAGTATAGATACCACTCTCCGAGATCTTCACCATATCCTGAGGCATTTGAGCAGCCAGATCAATACTTTGCTGCAGGTCTACCTCAAAGGACTTTAGGTTACGATTATTCACTCCAACAACATCAACCCAAGGGTTTACAATAGCCAACTCCTCTTTACTATGCACTTCCATTAAAATATCCAGACCTAAATCCTTAGCTAGCTTCGATAATTCCTCCGCCTCCTCATATTTTAGTATGGCAGCAATAAGCAAAATAGCACTGGCACCAATGGCTTTTGCTTCATGAATCTGGTAAGAAGAAACCATAAAGTCTTTTCGTAACACTGGGATATTTGTTGCCTTACGCGCTGCTACCAGATCACTTTTATTGCCTCCAAAGAACTCTGAGTCTGTTAAAACAGAAATACCACTAACCCCAGCCTTTTCGTATAAAGATACAACATCTTCCACTGTTGAAATACTATTTATTACACCCTTGGATGGAGACATTCTTTTGTACTCAGCTATAATCCCATTATGTTTTCCATCTGACAAATAGGTCTTTAATGATGGAACCTCTTTTTTGTATGCTCCGTATGTTTTTAATTTATCAAGCGTAACAAACTCTTTTTGTTGAGCTACCTCAATAGTTTTTTGAGCTACAATCCTATCTAATATATTCATTTTCAATTCGTATAAAGACTAAAACACAACAGCACAAGACCGTATTCTTTATCATAAAAGATGACCCTGATGCCGTGTTATTTTATCTCAATTAAAGTTTTTAGTACCTGTTTAGCTTTTCCTCCTAACAAAGAATCTTTGGCTTCTCCAATACACTCTTCTAATGTTTTACCAGCATCCATACATTGAATAGCATAAGCTGCATTGGCCAATATGGCATCATTTTGCGCCTTGGATCCTGCACCGTTTAATATGTCACTAAATATTTTAGCTGCTTCAGCAACAGTATCTCCTCCAAAGATATCTTCCTGACGGATACGTGAAAAGGCGAGTTCCTCAGGCGAGACCAGCTGCTCTCCCTGATTGGTGATCACCTTAAAATCACTGGTCAAAGATATTTCATCATAACCATCTAAACTATGTATGATGGCATAATTTTTATCGGTATTCTGATATAAATACTGATACAAACGTAACACCTCCAGACTATAAACACCCAACAACTGGTTTTTAGGAAACGAAGGATTGACCAGGGGACCCAGCATATTAAAAAATGTTTTCATCCCCAACTCTTTTCGGTAAGGGGCCACTGCTTTCATGGCTGGATGAAACAATGGCGCATGTAAGAAACAAATACCCGCCTGATTTACCTGTTTCTTTAAAATATCTTCATTATTGGTAAAGGAATAACCCAAATACTCCATTACGTTAGAAGAACCACATGATGACGAAACACCATAATTACCATGCTTGGTAACTTTATAACCTGCCCCGGCTACAACAAAAGCCGATAGTGTTGATATATTAAAGGTATTTTTGCCATCACCGCCAGTTCCAACAATATCTATCGCATTAAATTCGCTCAGGTCAATCCTGCGACAAAGCTCTAACAGGGCATCCCTGAATCCCGATAACTCTTCCACACTTACAGGGCGCATCATATATACCGTTAAAAAGGCAACTACATGCGAAGCATTATATTTTTCAGCAGCTATATTAATCAATATTTCCTTGGCTTCGGAACGTGTCAGTCGCTTATGTTCCAACAGCTTTTTGAGTGTTTCTTTAATCATGATTTTCTTTTTAGTATCAGGATGCCAACATCAAGACACAAGAGATTTAATAGTATAGTAAGGCTTAGTTTTTATTGATCTTTCAACCAGTTTTCCATCATTTTTTTTCCTTGTTCGGTAAGGATAGATTCCGGGTGAAACTGAACCCCCCGAACATCAAACTCATTATGATGAATACCCATTATCTTTCCTTCCTCATCGCGCGATGTTATGGTAAAACAAGCTGGCAAGTCCTGCTCATTCACCACCCAGGAGTGATAACGGCCCACACAGATTTCTTTGGGAATTCCATCAAAGAGATATTCTCCATCATCAACGATGGTAATAGGAGTAGCCACCCCATGATACACCTTAGGTAAGTTAGAGATAGATCCACCAAAAGCCTCTGCTATAGCCTGATGGCCCAGACAAACACCAAAAATACTTTTAGAAGCACCATATCGCTGTATCAAAGGTATTAAAACACCTGCATCGCAGGGTACACCAGGGCCCGGCGACAATAATATTTTATCATATTTTTCTATTTCATCCAATGCAATCTGGTCATTACGATATACATCTACACTATATCCAACGATCTCCTCAATATAATGCACCAGATTATAGGTAAAAGAATCGTAATTATCGAAAACTAATATTTTTTTCATGTGTTTATAATTTGTCTCTCAATTGTCAAATAGTCTCTCCCGCATTTATCGGGAGAACTCAACCCAATAATCATTCTTTATCCCTCAAGGCGGGACAGCTTGCGCGAGAGTATACTCTCATACTCGTTTCATAAGTTTATTTTTCTTACAAAGGACTACACAAATAACTAAATCCCACCACTTAAAAACTTGTTTAAAACTCAGTAGCCAATTCTATGGCCTTTTTCAAAGCACCTAATTTATTGTTAACCTCAGCCAGCTCACTTTCCGGTACTGATTCAGAAACCACCCCGGCACCAGCCTGATAATAAAGCGTATTGTTTTTGCACAAGAATGAACGAATCATAATAGCCTGATTAAAAGAACCATCCAACCCCAGCATACCAATACATCCTCCATAATAACCTCTATTTTGATTTTCGTATTTATCAATAAGCTCCATAGCCTTAAATTTGGGCGCTCCGGATAAAGTTCCTGCAGGAAAGGTATCAGCCATTATTCTGCAGGTATTGGAACTCTCCTTTAACCGGCCTCTCACATCCGAAACCAGGTGTAGTACATGCGAATAATACTGCACTTCTTTATATGTTTTCACCTTAACCTGATCGCAATTACGGCTCAAATCATTACGCGCCAAATCAACCAACATCACATGCTCTGCATTTTCCTTGGGATCGTTACTTAATTTTACTGCTAATTCTCTGTCTTTAAGATCATCGCCAGTACGCTTAAACGTTCCTGCAATAGGATTAATGGTTGCTTCCCGGTTTTCAATTACCAACTGAGCCTCTGGTGAGGAACC
>JBFHEL010000080.1:0-12516 GCA_041584155.1 Saccharicrinis sp. | reverse complement strand
GCATAAGCGCCATTAATAGTAGCTGCATTAATAGCTTCTTCGGGGGTCATTTTCATTTTAATACAAGCTGTTGCTACTACCAAATTCATATTTCCTGAAGGGGTGGAACCCGGATTATAATCCGTGGCCAAGGCCAATGGCAAACCTGCGTCTATCATACGGCGGGCAGGAGTATAAGGAATGCTCAGAAAAAAAGAACAGGAGGGTAAAGCCACCGGCATGGTGCTGGTATTTTTAAGACTTTCAATATCTTCATCACGCATTTCTTCAAGATGATCAACCGATAAGGCATTGTATTTGACACCCGCCTGCACTCCGCCAATAGCAGAAAACTGGTTAACATGTATCTTAGATCTTAAAGCAAATTTATGTCCTTCTGCCAATAGCTTTTCTGTATCAGCCACACTAAAATAGCCTTTCTCGCAAAAGATATCTACATAATCGGCCAGTTTCTGATCTGCAATTTTGGGTAGAATATCATTAATCAGCATATCCAGATAGCCTGAGGTATTATTCTTATATTCCAATGGGATAGCATGTGCACCCAGAAAAGTAGCCTTAATTTCAACCTGATAATTTTCTTTTAAGCGTTTGATTACACGCAGCATCTTCAACTCAGACTCTGCTGTTAAACCATAACCCGATTTTATTTCAACAGCTCCGGTTCCCATGGCTATAATCTCTTCGAGACGAACTTTACTCTGCTCATACAGCTCATCTTCTGCTGTTTGCTGTAGTTTTTTAGCTGAATTCAGGATCCCTCCTCCTCTGCTGGCAATATCTTCGTAGCTTAAACCATTAATACGATCTACAAATTCACTTTCCCTGTTACCGGCATAAACAATATGTGTATGCGAATCGCACCAGGCCGGCAAGATTACTCTACCAGTGCAATCAATTACCTCATCGGCTTGTATATCCGCATAAGTACGCATCTCTCCAAAATCAGCAATAATCCCCTCCTCAACCAATAGCCAGGCATTAGCAATACACGGTAATTCTTTCATCTTTTCTCCCGCCACAAACGATATTGGTTCATGTCGCACCTGCACAAGCTGCTTTATATTTTTAAAAATTATTCTCATAAAAACGTATTAAAACAAAAATAATAAAATGGACCAATGCTTTCCCAAAAGTTATTCAATCAGTTAAATGTCAGACGATTACATTACTCAAACAATCCTTTTAGTAAGTTATCATCCACTAAATTAGGCAAAGTAACCTTAAGTTTAGGGCTCCTTTCCATTTCTCGTTCTATGGCAAGGCGGGCTCCTTTATTTCGAGCCCAGCTACGTCGGGCAATCCCATTATTTACATCGTAAAAAAGCATGCTTTTAAGCTTATCTTCCGTTTCAGAAGAACCATCCAACAGCATACCAAAACCTCCGTTAATTACTTCTCCCCAGCCAACTCCTCCTCCATTGTGGATAGATACCCAGGTTGCACCTCTAAAGCTATCGCCAATTACATTTTGTATAGCCATATCGGCGGTAAACTGGCTGCCATCATAAATATTTGAGGTCTCGCGATAGGGCGAATCGGTTCCACTCACATCATGATGATCACGACCAAGCACCACAGGACCTATTTTTCCCAAGGACACTTCATCATTAAATGCCTTTGCTATTTTAGCACGACCTTCGGCATCGGCATATAAAATACGGGCTTGCGAGCCAACAACTAACTTATTTTTCTTGGCATCTTTAATCCAGGTTATATTGTCGTGCATCTGCATTTGAATCTCCTCAGGTGAGTGCTCCATGATTTGCTCCAACACCTCCATAGCCAGTTTATCTGTTCGGTCCAAATCTGCTGATTTTCCTGAAGTACAAACCCAACGAAAAGGACCAAAACCATAATCAAAACACATCGGTCCTAAGATATCCTGCACATAGGATTTATACCTGAAATCTTTTCCATTTTCGGCCATTACATCGGCTCCTGCCCTCGAGGCCTCCAATAAAAAGGCATTTCCATAATCAAAAAAATAAGTTCCTTTGGCCGTATGCTTATTGATGGCAGCCACATGACGACGCAATGAAGCCTGTACTTTTTCCTTAAATAAAGCTGGTTCTTCACGAATCATCCGGTTGGATTCTTCAAAGCTTACATCAACGGGATAATAACCACCTGTCCATGGAATATGCAACGAGGTTTGGTCGGAACCAACATGCACAAAAACATCTTCCTTATCAAACCGTTCCCACACGTCAACCACATTACCAATAAAAGCTATCGACACCACCTCTTTCTTCTGCTGCGCTTTTTTTACACGAATAATCAATTCATCCATCGAGTCAATCAATACATCCACCCAACCTTGTGCAAAGCGCTTTTTAGCTGCTGAAGGATTAACTTCGGCACAAACGCAAATGCAGCCAGCAATATTTCCTGCCTTTGGTTGAGCTCCACTCATACCCCCCAGCCCTGCTGTTAAAAATACTTTTCCTGCAGTTCTTTCACCTTTAACTAATATTTTTCTGAAAGCATTCATCAGTGTGATGGTTGTGCCATGCACAATACCCTGTGGACCAATATACATATATGAACCGGCAGTCATTTGTCCATATTGCGAAACCCCCAAGGCATTCAAACGCTCCCAATCATCCGGTTTGGAATAGTTTGGAATCACCATACCATTGGTAACCACCACTCTTGGTGCATCTTTCGATGAAGGAAACAAACCCATAGGGTGCCCGGAGTACATATTTAAAGTCTGCTCATCGGTCATATTGGCCAAATACTGCATAGTGAGCAGATATTGAGCCCAGTTTTGGAACACCGCCCCATTACCACCATAGGTAATCAACTCTTCAGGATGTTGTGCCACTTCAGGATCTAAGTTATTCTGTATCATAAGCATGATTGCCGCTGCATGCTTGCTTTTTGCAGGATATTCGTCAATAGCACGGGCATATATCTTGTATCCGGGTACAAATCGATACATATAAATACGCCCGTATTCCTTTAGTTCCTGGGCAAATTCCGGGGCCAACTCCCCATGCCACTTTTGAGGAAAATAACGTAAAGCATTACGAATAGCCAATTGTTTTTCTTCGGCACTCAAAATATCTTTTCTTTTAGGTGCATGATTCACCTGCTTGTTATATGCTTTTTTTGCAGGTAATTCAGCTGGAATCCCTTGCAATATTTGTTCTTGAAAAGTCATATTAGTTTGTTTAGCTACCTTTTTGGTACAATTTGAGACTTATGTTATTACGTCTAACTCTTACTATTTACTTACCTCACAACAAAGGCTCTCTGCATAACAAGCTTCACCATAACTGCAATATCATCCTTAAGCAATCTGTCATCTTCAAGTTTAGCTACCTTCTCTCTTATGATGGCAAAATTCTGCTCAATGACTGGAGAAAATTTATTGGGGCGACGAAACTCCATGGCTTGTGCAGCATACATCAGCTCTATCGCAAATATTTTTTCCAGATTACCCAGGATCTGGTTAAACTTTCGTCCTGAGATGCTGCCCATTGACACATGATCTTCCTGTCCCAGTGAGGTAGGAATGCTATCGGCCGAAGCAGGGAAACAGAGTGACTTATTTTCAGAAACAAGAGCTGCCGTTGTGTATTGGGGGATCATAAAACCCGAATTCAACCCACCATGTTCGGTAAGCAAGCGGGGCAGACCATACTTTCCTTCCAGCATCAAATAACAGCGTCTATCAGATATATTACCCAACTCAGAAGCTGCCAAAGAACAATAATCCAGTGCCATCGCCAGGGGCTGCCCATGAAAATTACCTCCCGAAATGGCAAGACGATCCGTTAAAACAATGGGATTATCGGTAACTGCATTCATCTCTATTTCGGCCAGCTCATTCAAATGACTCCAGGCATTACGACTAGCACCATGTACCTGAGGCATACACCGTATTGAATAAGGGTCCTGCACGCGCTGACAATGCTCATGCACCTGCACATTTTCAGAATCTTTCAACAGGTAACGAATACGTTCTGCCACTCTCAGATTCCCTTTAAAGGGACGAATGGTATGAATCTCTTCACGAAAAGGCGAAGCACTTCCCATAAAACCCTCCAAACTCATGGTTCCGGCTACATCTGCTAAATCAAGCAAATATTCCATACGATACAAGCCCATAATAGTATGAGCCAATATAAACTGCGTCCCATTGATTAAACCTAATCCTTCTTTCGCTTCCAGAGATAAAGGTTTTAGTTGGTGTTTCTGATAGTAATCATTAGTTGGAATAAGCTCATCATCTACCCATAACTCCCCTTCTCCTATCAAAGGTAAAAACAGATGCGATAAAGGAGCCAGATCACCCGAAGCACCCACAGAACCTTTTTCAGGAACAAGAGGCAAAACATCATTATTTATAAAATACATAATGCGTTCAATAACTTTCAGTCGAACCCCTGAAAATCCCTGACTCAAGGCATGAACTTTGCAAATCATCATTAGTTTCGACAACTCTTTATCAATAGGATTTCCAACCCCTACAGCATGGGTAAGTAAGAGATTTTCCTGTAACTTACTGGTTTCTTCCGGGGTAATTTGTGTATCACACAAAGGCCCAAAACCTGTGTTTATGCCATACACAGGCTCATTCCCGGCTGCCATCACCTCCACTTTTTTCCTGCACCCCTTTATTTTATCAATGGCTTCTTTTGTTAAAACGGCCTGTAAATCACCTTTTACAATAGCCATAGCCTTTTGAACTGTTAAATGATCTATACCGTATTTGAACATAACTTAAAATTAAGACCTACATATAAAATTGCTGACAACAAGATTATTGCACCTAATGCCTTATACATGAATACAATATATATACTTATGTTTTGACACTTATACCTAAAACTTGCTTATCATACAAATTTACGAGTTGTTTTGATACAGAATAAGACCATTTTATTATATATTTGATAACTATGAGTAATCAATTAGAGTTTCGTCATTATAAATATTTTTTGGCTGTAGCCGAGGATTTACATTTTCGCAAAGCTGCAGAGCGTTTGTTTATATCGCAACCCGGTTTAAGCCGTCAGATAAAACAAATGGAAGAAGAGCTTGGCATGAAGTTATTTAAACGTCATAACCGGAAAGTAGAATTAACAGTAGCCGGAGAATACCTGAAAAAAGAATTAAAGAACAATTTTACGCGTCTGGATGATGTATTAAATCATGCACAACTATTGAACAAAGGAATTTATGGTAATCTGAAACTTGGATTTGTAGGTTCTGCCATGCAAAATGTTATTCCCGAGTTATTATTAAAATTTAAGGCCTCACATCCTAATGTACTGTTTCATTTAAATGAAATGGACAATAACCAACAATTACAAGCCTTGCAGAATCAGGAAATAGATATTGGATTTGTAAGAATTGAACGCATACCCAAAGGACTGGAGATAAAATCATTACACGAAGACACCTTTTCATTGGTTTTACCCCAGCATCATTTCTTAAACGAATTAAATTTCACAAGTCTGGAGCAACTAAAAGATGAACCGTTTATATTATTCGACTCATCCTATAGTGAATCCTACTATGAAAAAGTCATGCAAATATTCGATGATGCAGGTTTCTCTCCTATTCTTTCACACTCTACGGTGAATGCCAATTCTATCTTCCGTTTGGTAGAGAATCATTTTGGAGTTTCTATTGTTCCAACCATTTTACAATATGGTTTTCATTTAAATATCAAATTTATTGAGCTCAATAATATAAAGCAACGAACCACGCTAAAGATGATTTGGAATACTAAAAACACCAATCCAATACTAAAAAACTTTATCGCATTAGCATAATTCAATAGACTAACACTTGTTGATAGCTGAATTGCAAGCACTATTCTTTTAGGAACACCTCTTCAAAAAAATCATTACCTTAGTCCATCAATATATTAATTAATATTTAACAGCAAAGTGAACAATACATTAATACAAATCACCCAATATGGAATGGGTAATGGTGATGAACAATTAGGATTACAGTTAGTAACAAACTACCTGAAACTAATAAAGGAAGAAAATAATTTGCCACGTTTTATTACTTTTTACAACGCAGGGGTAAAGTTAATTTGTTCAGGCTCTCCGGTTATTGAATCCTTAAAACAGCTTGAAAAATCCGGAGTTAAACTGATTGCCTGCAAAACCTGTTTAAATCATTTTAACCTGATTGATAAAGTTGAAATAGGTATACCCGGAACCATGATTGATATCATCGAACTTCAGAAAATGGCCGAGAAAGTAATTAATCTGTGATTGCTTACCGATTGGTTAATAATAGTCATTGGTAGGTAGTGGTAAAAGAGGTAATTGGTAATTTTATGTATACCAAAATAATTAAAGGAGAAACCCTTTACTGAAACTGATTAGTATATATTTTAATTTACATTATTCACCAATGACTAAAGCTTAAATTTTCCCAAAACAATGGACTACCTAAAAATCAATCAACAGCTATGGAATAAAAAAACTATTATCCATTACGATTCTGACTTTTACGATGTAAAATCCTTTATTAAAGGGAAAAGCTCATTAAACTCCATTGAATTAGACCTATTAGGTGACCTCAAAGGTAAATCCATACTGCATCTGCAATGCCATTTTGGTATGGATACCATATCTCTTTCGCGTTTAGGAGCTAACGTTACAGGTATTGATTTATCGGATAAAGCCATTGAAAAAGCAAAAGCATTGGCGAAACAAACAGGCTCCAATGCTCAGTTTATTCAAAGTGATGTTTATGCCCTTAAGGAAAAACTAAATGAAAAGTTTGATATAGTTTTTACTTCGTATGGAACCATTGGATGGTTACCCGATATGAACAAATGGGCTGATATTATCCAACATTTTTTAAAACCAGGTGGTAAGTTTGTAATGGTTGAGTTCCATCCGGTAGTCTGGATGTTCAGTTACGATTTCTCAAAAATAGAATACAATTATTTTGGCGGGGAAGCCATTATTGAAGAACAAGAAGGAACCTATACCGATGAGGGAAAAAAATCTGCTATTAAAGAACAATCCGTCTCCTGGAACCATAGTCTAAGTGAAGTGATTGATGCACTGTTAACCAATGGAATGTGTCTCAACCACCTGAGCGAATATGACTATTCTCCTTACAATTGCTTTGAAAATACAGTGGAATTTAAAAAAGATAAATTTCAGATTAAAGACTTGCAAGGAATGCTTCCCATGGTATATGCTATAGTAGGAACAAAAGCTTAATAGGTGCGATATGTGTAGTTAATCTTGTGCTCCTTTCATCAATATTACCAGATAAAGTATCTGTAATCTTCAAAAGAAAAACCACAAACTCAACTAAGCTAAAACTCCTATTCATTAAACTTTACTTAGCTCAATTAGCTTTACTACTGTTTTCCAATTCCTTGTAGTTGCTTCTGTGCTGAGTTTTTTCTCAAAAAAGTTATTGGTCAGTTTTGATTGGTGATATTTTCCGGCACAAAATACAAACACATCTTTATCTTCAATTTTAAATTGGTCAGGGTCACACTTGTAATTCTTTATAATTTTTACACTTTCACTCGTCGGCGTTTCCTTTAAGAAGGTCAAATACAACTGTTCAATAGTAGAATTGTTAAGAAAGGGATTTTTTTCAATACAAACTTCAAGTTCTTTTGCAGTCCTAACGATTACGGGAACATAAAATTCAAATTTATCGGTCATCATCTTTTCCAGGTCATTTTCTAATTCGGAACATGGTTTATCAGAATTAAAAATCAAATTTCCACTTTGAATATAAGTCTGCACATTTGTCCATCCCAATTTTTCACAAATAAATTTCAGCTCAGCCATTAGTACTTTTCGTTTTCCTCCGACATTTATTCCTCTTAAAATTGCAATTTTTCTACCCATTGTAATTTCATTCTTATTAACACCAACCAAACACTATTCCCTACAGCTAAGGACAAATAATACCATTTTGATAATAAAGTGAGCACTTGGTATTATGCCGATGGATTAATGACAGCGTTATTGCGAAGCATAAATAAAGCTCGGGTCATTAACCAAACGGTATAACTACTTGCTTTGTAGTTTTATACTTGTATAAAATTCAGCCAACATATAATTAATAAGCTTATTCTTTTCATACTGTTATAGGCTTTTTTTATAAACAAAAAAAGGGAGCTTTAAAAAAGCTCCCCTAATAACCCTAAACTTTAAACTATGAAAAAAAATTATCCTATCTATTATTTAAACACTTTCACTGCCAAAAGGTTTAAGCAAATACCATAAATAAAAATTGGAACGCCGAGGCGTTCCAATTCAAAACTTAAACCCTAACCTAATTTATGAAAAAACACTTTTGCTCTTCAATAATTTAATAAGCAAATCACATGCCATAATCACTTATTTATTTTATGCCAACATCTATTTAACATCAATTAACTACCATGCTTCTTTTGCCTATTTTTTTTACAAAAAACAGAAAAACCTCATCTACCTTTCTGTCTTTTAAAATAATATCCCTCATCAACATAACAGCCAGTAACAAACTAATTACAATCAAAATAAAGTAAAAGAAAAAAGCACCTAAAAAACAGGCTTAACTTAATGGGCATAATATCATATGCTATTAACAAAGTTAAAAATGGCACAATACGCTTATCAAATACTGGCAACCATCCGCATTTCAACATAAACTACACTATACCAATACATTGAAGCACATCCAAACTGATACAAGGATTATTGATCGATATTTTTAGTTATTTTATTCAAAATAACTTTACAACTTTACACATAAACAAATACCAAAGCAACCTTATTTCAATCATTAGCGTAAACCAATATACTTTATAGCTTTATGGCAATGAAAAATATAATATTATCGCTCTTTCTTATCTGTACAATAGTAAGTTGTGACAAAAGCGAAACAAGAGAAGAATCATCAGAGAACAGCTTACTCTATTTCCCTTCTGCAGTTTCTGACGAATGGGAAAGCACCTCCCTGAATGAATTAGGATGGAGCAGTGATACCACTGATTTATATACTTATTTATCTGATAACGACACCAGGGCTTTTATTGTATTGATAGGTGGTAAGATAGTCATAGAAAAATACTGGGGCAATAACATCCTTAATACAGCCTCCTTTGATCAGAACAGCATTTGGTACTGGGCTTCAGCAGGAAAGACACTCACCGCCTTTTTAACAGGAATAGCACAGGAAAAAGGCATTATTGCTATTGAGGATAAAGCATCAGATTATCTGGATACCAACTGGACAGACATGCCGGCAGAAAAAGAAGAACTAATTACCATTAAACATCAGCTAACAATGACTACCGGACTTGATTATGAAGTTACGGATTTGGATTGTACTGATAGCAGTTGTCTGTTATATAAAGCCGATGCAGGTACCCAATGGTACTACCACAATGCGCCATACACGCTAATAGAAGCAATTATCAGCAAAGCCTCAGGGTTAGAATACAATGATTTCACCGATGAATATCTCGAAAGTGCCACAGGCATAAATGGCCAATGGTATACCAGCGGTTATAATCATGTATACTGGAGCACAGCCCGTGATGCAGCACGCTTTGGCTTGCTACTTTTAAACAACGGAAAATGGGATGATGAAGATATATTATCTGACGAAGACTATTTTAATGCCATGATTACTCCATCGCAGGATTTAAACCCTTCCTATGGCTATCTTACCTGGCTAAACGGTCAAACATCCATTGTTTTACCTGGCTCTGAATCATCCTACAATATTTCCCTATCGGGCAATGCTCCCGACGATATGTATGCTGCAATAGGCAAAAACGGGCAATTTATTGATGTAATCCCCAGTAAAAATATGGTTTTGATTAGAATGGGAGAAAGCCCAAGTGAGGACCTGGTCCCCATATCCTTTCATAATAAAATGTGGGAATTCATGAGTGAACTCATAGCATATTAAAAAGTACTTGATTTGAACATAAGATAGGCATTTCTGCTGCAGCATTTATCATTGTATTTTCGGTCATAATATTTCCCATCCTGAAATGGACTATTATCCTGGCAGCTCAAAAACAAAAGTACTTCCTTTACCTACTTCTGATTTTACAGAAAATTTACCCCCCAATAATTGTACAATACCATTTGAAATAGCCAGCCCCAAACCTGTTCCTTCATAATTGGCATTATCTGGTTTTTCTAATTGATGAAAACGCTCAAAAATCAAATCCAGTTTATCTTTCGACATACCAATACCTGTATCTGACACAGAAAAAATAACTTTATTATTTAGCAGAGAAAAGCCAAATTCAATGGAACCTTTATTAGTAAATTTTAAAGCATTACTTAAGAGGTTCATCAAAATTTGTTTTAAACGTGCAGAATCTGTTTCAATAACTACATCTTCGTCACATTCAGGGATATAAGCCTTAATTAATACATCATCCTTTTTCTTATGTAATTTCAGCTCATTATAGGTAGTCTCCAGTTCATTAAACAATTTATTTAAATTACAACTCCCCATAACTACATTTAATTCACCTGTTTCAAGCTTTGAAACATCAATGATATCATCAATTAAAGTAAGTAATTGTTGCGAACTACTTTCAATAATATCTACATAGGCATTTTTTGTTTCTCTATCTATCTCATCATCTCTAAGCAGACTGGCAAAGCCAACCAAGCCATTCATGGGCGTTCTTATTTCATGGCTCATATTAGCCAGAAACTGATTTTTATACACATTTGCAGAATTGGCTTGTTTAATAGCCTCGTTTAATTCAGCCTCAATGTGTTTTTGTTCAGTCACATCAATAAATACACTTATAAAACTTTTAACCTTACCATATTCATCAATATTAAAAGGAGAATTAACCGCGTAACACCAAACCCATTTACCATTTTTATGTCTGAGTCGATAATTCACACTACAATACTCATCCCCACTTGTTACTTTTTGCATGGTTAATTGCACATTGTTCAGATCATCAGGATGAATCAAACTCATAAATTCATCAACAGACATCGCTTTAAATTCACTTTTAGTAAAACCCATAATATGCTTACACTGATCATTCAGGTAGTCTGCAGTATTTTTTTCCAGATCATAAATAAATATCCCCGTTGGCGATAGTTCTGCAATTTTATTGGCAAAGCGCTGTTCTCTTTTCAGCTTCTCATTCAACTGTTTACGCAAAAATATATCCTGTGCCACCCCATGTAAATATTTAATTTCACCATCACTGTTTTTTGAGGCGTATCCTCTGGCCCAAATCCACCCCGTTGAACCATCCTTTTTAATGGTTTCCAGTTCCAGCTCATAATAAGTTCCTTCCCGAATTGTTTTTTCGATGGCTTCACTTAATCTCTTCCAGCATACGGGGGTAAATATTTTTTCCTGTTCATCCAGAGAAGGAGGAGGTAACTGAGGGTCAAAACCCATCATACGGTATAATTCTTCCGACCAGGTAACTTCGTTTGTTTCAATATTTAATGTCCAGTTACCTAACTTCGCAATTTTTTGAGCCTCAGACAGCTCATTTGTTTTTTGTTTAAGTTCCTCTTCCTTTCTTTTTATATCATTTATATCAACAAATGTAAGCACCACTCCACCCACATCGTGTTGATCGGTTATAAACGGACTTATTCGTTTAATATAGCAGTTACCATATCGGTCAAAAATCTGTTTTTCAAATATTTGACATACCTCTAAAGCCTTTTTAGAATCGCTAATAATTGATTTTCGTATCTCATCTGAAAATTCAGAGGCAAAACTGGCTATTGATCTGCCGATATCTGATTCTTCGAGTTTAAAGAGCCTTTTAAGTGCTGGAGTAAATTTTCTTATTCTCAGTTTTGTGTCAAGAAATAAAGTTCCGATATCTGTACTATTGATCAAATTGTTGATATCGTTATTTAAATCAGTAAGTTCTTTATTTTTTTCCTGGAATTCGGCGTTTACAGTATAAAGTTCTTCATTAAGAGACTGAAGCTCTTCATTTGAACTTTGTAACTCCTCATTAGAAGACATCAACTCTTCATTTGAACTTTGCAGTTCCTCATTGCTGGTTTCTAATTCCTTAAGAACATTATGTAATTCAATACTTTTTTCCTGCAACCTGCCTTCAAGGTCTTCTATACGTTGCCTTGTTATATCTGATACTTCCTTAGGGCTAAGAGATATTTCATGAGTTGGAACAAGGGTTTCACTAACGCGGAATTGTATTAAGTAAACGGGTTCGTTTTCGTTGATACCTTGTGTTTGTTCAATAAATAGGTCTGTTGTTACTTTCTCCTCCCCTAAATCGTAAATCATATTTTTAATACAAACCCCTTTTTCTTTTTGAGAAATTTTTCGGATACTATTTCTAATTATAACGGCCAATTCGGTATTCACTAAATTAAGAAGACTATTGGAAAAAGTTCCATCACTGTGATTGAACCATTTTCTAAAATCACCAAGCATAAATAGCACAGAAAAATTTTCATCCACAAAAACGCTCACTGGAGAGTGTTTTTTGCTTAAATATTTATAAAACCAGGCTTCATTACTTAACACATT
>JBFHEL010000079.1:0-12538 GCA_041584155.1 Saccharicrinis sp. | reverse complement strand
TATTACACAGGGATGATTGGAAAATTCGGGATTGAGTATTATACCTTTAAGGGAAAAGCTTCCTCAAAATTCGATTTCTGGAAAGCACATGATGGATGGGCCAAATTCTGGCCTAAAACAGCCAAAAACTGTGAGGCATATTTTGATGCCGGAGAAGATATCATTACACCGGTAATGGGTGAGTATATCGAAGATTTTTTAGAAAGTGCCCCTTCGAATAAACCATTCTGCCTGTCTGTTAGCTTTTCTATCCCTCACGGCAGCCAAATCAAATCCATGTATCCAAATAACAAGGCGGCCATGGATTGTATGATTCCCGCCAATGAATATGAGAAATTAAAAGGGCACCCTTTTTATGATACACTCTACCGTAATGCGGGTGCACAAATACCAAAAGAAACAGGTAGTGATCCCTATATTCATATTCCATTTGAAGTATTGGATCAATATAAAGGCAGAGCCAATAATGTGTATAAATATGATTACGACACGACTTCCTGTTATGAACATCATATCCGTTACTACCAAATGATATCTGCCATGGATAAAGTCATAGGAGACATGGTAAGATCACTAAAAGAAAAAGGCTTAAGCGACAATACGATTATTATATTTGCCAGTGATCATGGATTACTAATGGGTGAATATGGAATGGGAGGTAAGGCTCTTTTATATGATTTAACAGCTAAAATACCCTGTTTTATTTATGATCCGCGTCTTTCCAATGAAAAAAGAGGGATTACAAATAAAAAATTAGTATCGAGCATGGATATACCTTCCACTATTTTGGATTATGCAGGAATAAGGCCTCCGGAGAATATGCAGGGAAAAAGCTTATTGCCCTTATTAAACGGAGATACTGCAAAATGGAGAGAAGAATTATTTCTGGAAAGTATGTATACCGGTCGAGGCAATCCTATTTGCGAAGGTATTCGCCTGGGTAACTGGAAATATATTCGCATGTATCAATTGAACAAAGGAAAATATTCAGAAGAAGATATTGATTTTACACAACGAAAACCAGATTTTGAACAGCTCTTTAATTTAAAGGATGATCCTGAGGAGATAAACAATTTAATAAGCCAATATGAAGGAGATGAATTACTAACCACTCTGCGAAATAAAACAGCACAGCATGCAGCACAGCTAAATGCCAGCAGAGAAGAATACAAAGCCACTACAAAAATTCAAAAACGATAAATTGAATAGTTTAATTATGAAGATATTACTATTTACAATTTACCTCTTTGCGTTTTCTCTTTATGCGAAAGCCCAATCGGAACATATGAATTTTGAATATATTGGTGTAGCTGTTCAACAGGACAGTACCCATATTTGGGGCTCCTCTCCTATTTGGGGACCAGATGGGAAAGTGCATCTTTATGTAGCTCAATGGTCCATGAAAACACAAGATGATTTTAGCGGTTGGTATAAAGATTGTGAGATTGCCCATTACGTAGGGAATTCGCCCGAAGGACCTTTTAAATTTGTAAGGATAGCTGTTGCTGACCAGAATGCTCAATTCAACTCTCCGCATAACCCAACCATTAAATATATCGATGGCAAGTACGTGCTTTGTTTTATAGTAAATGAAAACAACAATTTACAAACCCAGCGAATTGTAATGTATGTCGCCAAAAATTTAAACGACGAATGGAAACCTGCCAAGGGCGCAGAATCCGATGGAACCATATTACGAAAGTCTACTGACTCCTTAGTCTGGAACTACACAGCCAAATTAGGGGTATCAAATCCTACACTTATTAAGCACAAGGGAAAATACTTACTTTACGATAAGTCGGTAGTGAAAAAGCAACCCAAAGGATATGCTTATGTATATGGGGTAGCGGTTTCCGACAAGCTCGAAGGGCCTTATCTGCATCATTCACAACGGGTAACTGCACCAAATATGCAGCTTGAAGATGCCTATGCCTTTAGCATGAATGATTCGGTATATTTAATAACACGAGATTTTCACGGCTCTTTAGGCTCCAACGGAGGAGGTCTATTATGGCAGTCGAAGGATGGTTTCTTTTTTGACCAGAAAAATACCCAACGATCCTATGAAGATCTGGCATATTACCTTGGGGCTGATTCATTGAACGATGCCCATATTTACAGAGGAAAAATACAAGGAAACATGGAACGTCCCCAGATTCTTTTTAAAGAAGGTAAACCTGCCTACATTTATCTGGCGACAGGGATTAACTCCCTTGCCGGATTTGGCAGCTGTTCTCATGTTTTCCGTATAACTTATAGCAATAAAAAACCTTAAAATACATACAATGGATAGAAGAAAATTTCTTGAATTATCAGCTCTTGCAGGAGCAGCAGCTTTATTTTCACCGGGCTGTCTGGCACAAAAAGAAGATAAAATGCCCCCTTTTTTAAAGGGCTACAAAGACCTTTATGCTACTGATCCCAGAAAAGCCGCTATTCAATGGTTTAGAGATGCTCGTTATGGAATGTTTATTCATTATGGTTTATACTCTTTACTGGGTCGACACGAGTGGGTACAAATCAATGAGAAAATACATGTGGCTGAATATGCTAAATTAAAGGATCAATTTACAGCCGATAAATTTGATGCTGATTTTATTACTGACCTGGCTCTGCAAGCCGGCATGAAATATATCAATATCACCACCCGCCATCACGATAGTTTTTGTTTATGGGATACTAAATTTACTGAATTTAAAAGTACCAATTCCCCTGCAAAAAGAGACTTGGTAGCTGAACTATACGAACAATGCAACAAAAAAGGATTGGCTTTTTACCTGTATTATTCCCATGGTCGTGACTGGCGTCATCCGCATGCGCCAAATAACGATAAATGGGGAGGCTCTGCACGACCTAAGTTTGAAACACCTGAGCCTTTTTATAAATATGGTGCAGAACACGATTTAAATATATATGTTGAATTTATGTCGAATCAGATTAACGAGTTAATAGATATGTTCCCAAATATTGGAGGTATCTGGCTCGATGGTATTGGCGTGCCTTTATCTGGTGACTATTCTCTTTTCAGATGTCAGGAACTTTACGATATGATTCATGCCAAACAGCCTCACATGTTAGTTTCCTATAAACAAGGATTACTGGGTACGGAGGATTTTTTGGCACCGGAACGAAAGTATAAAGCGGAGAACAAGCCGGAAAAACCTCTGGAAATTTGTGATCACCTGCAAAAGAAAGGCTGGGGTTATACCAAATCAGAAGACGGCAATCACAAAACCAAAGAAGATGTGATAAAAATGTTGAAAAAAGCAGCAGATTACCCTGCCAACCTGTTACTAAATACAGGGCCTTTACCTTCTGGTCAAATGCACCCCGAAGATGTAAAAGTACTGCGTGAAGTTGGTAAGTTAATTAAAACACAAGGTTGGGATGGACTTCTGAGGTCATAAAATAATCTTCAAAATCAATGATAAGAGATATTCGGCTAATTGCTTTTTCAGGAGTTAGTCTGATATCTCTTTTTTTTAACCTAAAGGACCTACAAAAGACCTAGTAAAACTATTATGGCATGAAATGAATAAACTTTAACACAAGACTAAAATTCACACTCTATCCCAAATTCCATATCGCATAAATTACTCTGGTAAAAAACAAGACATATCCAATAAGAAAGCAAGAACCAGACATAATCCATTAGAGACATCACTTTGTAAGAGCAATGTTGGTATGATGAAAATACCTGGTGGATCTCAGCATTACAAAAACTTTGATCATTAAATAAAACCAAATGGATATTTTCTCGTATAGAAAAAATAACATCGTGTTGTGGCGGTCGTTGATTTGAACAATGGACTATATTATATGGAGTTAAGAGGTTTTTGGAAGAAATTCCATACAGGAGGGTCAGATTATTTCAAATTTTCATCTTGTTTTTTGTTTCCATCCATTCAAAAGAATGCTGCATATGTAAGGTATGGGTGGATAATTACTTTTTGTTATTCCCTGTTATTTTGTGATCCTGTAACAGCTCAAGAGAACAATAAAATATTTAAACATTTAACTGTTGAAGACGGCCTATCACAAAATTCAGTGTTCTCCATTACCGAAGACAGTAAAGGATTTATATGGTTAGGCACCAGAACGGGAGGTCTTAACCGTTTTGATGGTTACTCATTTAAAGTATACAAGAAAAACGAAGACGATAGCCTCAGTATTAGCGGAAACGAAGTCATTTCATTACTTGAAGATAACGAAGGCTATTTATGGGTAGGAACCAAAGATGACGGGCTAAACAGATATAATCCCAATACTGATAATTTCACCCGCTTTTATTTCAACCCCAACGATTCTAACAGCATTAACTCAAATACCGTTACCAGTATCTACAAAAACAGAGATGGTATTATATATTTTGGAACTCAAAAAGGCTTATGTTATTACAACAGAGATAGCGAATCATTTATAAGAGTCACAAATAATGCAATAGGGCATAATCAAATAACAGCTATTTCACCTTCTTCCAATCCTGATTATGTTTGGATTGGAAAGAAAAAAGGAATTTACTACTATCACTTAAAAAGCAATCAGGCAAAGGCTTTCTTTTCAACTGAAACAAAAAATCCCAATGCCCTTTTGGATGGTGATATTTCTTCAATTCTGGAGGATCAGCAGGGAAATATCTGGGTTGGCACAAATAATAAAGGACTGAGTAAAATGTTGTCCTTTAAGCAAGGACGCTTTAAACATTACCGCCATAACGACGCGAACAAAAAAGGATTAACCAGCGATGTAATCAGAACATTATACCAGGATAGCAAAGGGGTAATATGGATTGGTACAAAAATAGCTTTAGAAGCATTAACTCCGGATCAACAAGATAGTGAGGATCCGGAATTTATTCATTATACCGAAGAAGCAATACTTGATCAGGGTTTAAGTCAAAATTCAATTTTCTCATTTTTTGAGGACAGCCAGCATAATAAATGGATAGGTACCTATAGTGGTGGTGTAAATTTCCTTAGTTCAGAATTTAGCAAATTCAAACACTTTCAGCACAATATTTATGTACCTAATAGCCTAAGTGAAAATGTAGTAAGTTCCTTCACCTGTAATAAGGACGGTCTGTGGATAGGTACCGAAGGAGGTGGGCTTAATCTATACGACCCACAAACAAAAAATTTCACCTCTTTCCTATCTGATCCAATCCCTCAAACGCATATAAAAACACTATTTTTAGCCAGAAATAATCAAGTATGGGTTGGCACATTTAATGGTTTATTGCTATTTGACTGCAAAAAAAAGAAGTTTAAAAAAATATTGGATGGAAGTATTTATACCATTGAAGAAGGTATTGCTCATGAACTATGGATAGGGAGCTCGAAGGGGCTTATTGTATTAAATAAAGAAACGCTAAGCTACAGCAATTACCAATACAAGGATACCATAAATAAAAGCATTAGCAACAACAACATCTATAAAATTTATAAGGATAGCGATAATAATATATGGATAGGCACTAAACACGGATTAAATGTATATAACAGACAAGAAGATAGTTTTACTCAGTTTTATCATCATGATAATGATAAAAAAAGTATCAGTCATTCAAAAATAACCTGTATTACTGAAGATACTCTCAAAAACATATGGATTGGAACAGTAGATGGATTAAACCGCTATAATAAACAAACAAACACCTTTACACACTATAATGAAAAAAATGGCATTCCCGGCAATTCTATCTCCAATTTAATTGTGGATGACAAGGGATTTTTATGGGTGACTACAATTCTTGGGCTAACAAAAATAAACCCTTACGAATTAAACAGTCAGGATTCCAACGATACTATTTGTATAAGAAACTACGATCAACACGACGGATTGTTACAAGGAGAATTCAGACAGAATTCTTCATTTAAGGATTCTTTAGGAAATATTTATTTGGGAGGAGTAAATGGCTACAGTGTTTTTCATCCCCAAAAAATGCATGATAACCCACTTATTCCACCAGTTGTTATTACCGACTTTAAGCTCTTTAACAAGTCCGTTCCCATTGGCACACCCGAATCTCCGCTGCAACAAAGTATCACACAAACAAAAAAGATTATTTTAAATTATCAGCAATCTATTCTCAGTTTTAGTTTTGCAGCTTTAAACTACACTTCTCCCGAAAAAAACAATTATGCCTATAAGCTTGAAGGATACGACAAGGATTGGGTATCTATAGGCAATAAACGAGATGTCACCTATACCAACTTACCCCATGGAAGCTATACCTTCAGGGTAAAAGCATCAAACAATGATAACCTATGGAATCATCAGGGTGTTTCGATTATTTTGATTATTCAACCTCCGTGGTGGAAAACAGATACATTCTTATTTTTCTTGTCTTTGCTAATTTTCACTACCTTCATCAGCATCTACTTGTTCAAGATATCTACTCTCAGGAAACAAAAAATTCTACTAACTACTACAGTCAGAGAACGTACCAAACAGTTACAACAAGTAAATATCTCACTAAAGGAAAGTAACCAACAAATTTTAGCGCAAAAAGAGGACATTCTAAGTAAAAATAAAGAGCTTGAAATTCAAAATGAAAAAATTCAAAACGCATATCGTAACATTGAAACCATCAGTAAAATAGGGAATGAGCTTCAGTTAAATAAACAGGTTGAAGAGGTAATAGATATAGCATATAACAAACTAAGTTCTATAATGACAGTACCTATGTTTTCTATTGGTATTTATGATCCTGACAAAGATTGTTTAACTTTTAGTGGCACCAAAGAAAATGGCAAAACTCTGAAAACCTACAAACACAACTTAGATAGAAAAGACCGGTTTTCTGTTTGGTGTTTCAAGAACCAACAAGATTTATTAATTACAGATTTATATCGCGAATACCCGGAATACATTACTAAACCGGTGGAAGATCCCGGCCGCATCATTGCTAAATCGATCATTTACATGCCTTTGGTCGTAAAAAAAAGAAAGATTGGTGTTATTACAGTGCAATCGGATAAAATTGGAGCCTATACTATAAATCATTTAAATATACTTCGAAGCTTTGGCGTGTATGTGGCCATTGCCATTGACAATGCCAATGCCTACAATAAAATAGATACACAGGCAAAGGAATTGAATATCCAAAAAACATGGTTAGAAGAAAGTAAAGACACCCAAAATAAGTTTTATTCCATTTTAGCCCATGATTTAAAAACGCCATTTAATGCCATGCTGGGTTTTCTGGAAATTCTTGAGCTTAGTTTTTACGAATTACCCAAAAAGCAAACATATGAATATATCAAGGTGATTTCCGAATCGGCGAAATTATCATTCCGTTTTATAGAAAACCTACTGGAATGGTCACAATCACAACAAAATGTAATACCCTTTAAACCAAAGCAATTAAAAATAATGGATATTGCTAAAACGGAACTAAAGTTACTGGAAGGGATGGTTAAAGAAAAAAATATTGATTTAACATTACAATGCACTCCATACAATTTGTATATACATGCAGACGAACATATGCTTAGTGCCATTATACGAAATTTGGTATCCAACGCCATTAAATTTACTGAACCCTATGGCAAGGTAAGTTTAATGGTCACAAAAGAAGAGGGTAAAATATTATTTTCCATTTCCGATACAGGAATTGGTGTGCCTGAAGATCATATTGACAGTTTATTTAAACTTGATCAGAAATATACCCGTCTTGGCACCCGCAATGAAATGGGAACAGGCATGGGGCTGGCACTATGTCGTGAGTTTGTTGAAAAACATCATGGTAAAATTTGGGCAAAAAGCACCGAAGGCATAGGTACAACGTTCTACTTTACCATACAATCAAAATAAGAGCATTGTGCTATAACAAACAAATGCCCTACTTAAGAAAAGTAAGGCATTTAATAAATTATATTAATTTTAAATATATACCCATTCTATAGTAAATTGAGGATTAACTTCTTTTTTTTTTGAATTACTCAACCTTTATTACATAGGCATCTACCCACACTTAACAGATATATTCCAAATTAAAAATAGTTTTATTTTAGAGGAATAACCATATTCCATGTTTTGGTAAAGCTCCAGGCTTTTTCACCATCGCCCGTAGCTGCGAAGAAATAGGTAGGTACACCATCTTCAATTAACAGAAAAGGTCTTTCAAAATGATTCTGATAGGTTGATGTTCCATCATCCCATAACACAGTTCTGGAATAAGCTTTAGGATTCTTGAACAACTCCCATTTCACACCATCTTTCGACCAGGCATGAACGCCTCCTCCCTCTTCACCACAAATAACGCCTGTTCTGTCCTTAATGATGGCCTCATATTTCTCGCCGTTCCACCACACATAAGGGTCTTCTAAATCAATATGTTCATTCTCTTTGGTTTCAAACATTAAAATAGGTTCTTCGCTTAAACGTTCATACGGTCCCTCAGGGCTTAATGCCTTTGATACGCCCAGACGAAGAGGTGCATTGCTTGTATCAGCAGATGATTTATACATTAGCAATATCTCCCCTGTCTTGTCATTCACCACCGGAGAAGGATTAGAAGTAATTGAAGCATCCCAATGCCCTTTACGAGGTTCTATAACCGGTTTATCGAGTCTTTTCCATGGTCCGTTTACACTATTGCTTATAGCAACACCTATACGCTTATTTCTCCATGCCTTAACCCAATTGTCACCCGATACTTTAGGATTTTCTGCGGTAGGTTTCTGAAAATCGTAGGTCGTTCCAAAATAATAGAGTAAATACTGATCTTTATACTTTACAATACGTGGATTATGCGTACACATTCCATCCCAATAGTTCTTACCTCGCGCAGGTAAAGCCACATCAACAGTGGTGTATGGTCCTACAGGAGTATCTGCCACTGAATGAACCACCTCAGAGCTGGTTACCCAATTACCAAAATTTAATTGACGTGACCATCGACTGGCAAACATATGGTAACGATTGTCTTCTCCCTTGATAACAGAAGAACCCCAAACCCAATAATCAGCATCTTCATATCCTCCTTCTTTGGGAGCTGCCTGAATACGATCTACAAAAGCCACATCTCCCTTTTGCGCCTCATGACAACAAGATGATAGCAGAACTAACATGATGGCTAAAACAACTATCCCTAACCTCTTTAAAATTAAACCGTGCATTTTCATTTTGCTTATTCTGTAAATAAATAATTTTATCGCATTGCAATATCATCAAAGAAAATACTTTTTTATATTTTTTAAAAACAAAAGCCTTGTAAATTTAATTTTTTAACAACTACATAAGACCACTAAGTCCTTTAGTCCATATTACCCTCACCCCACATTGCTTTATAGCCTGCAACAGCCCAAAATAGCAATTTGTTCCGGCCAAAAATAAATACTGAGCAACAGGCTTACCCAATCAAATCACACAATAGCTTGCTTAAATTTACAAAAAAGTATCTTTTTAATGCACAGATCATTTGTGTTAATTCAACAAGTATGCTACTGTTTATACTTTAGTATTTATCATTCTGATAAAAAAACATCTAGTCAGTAGTCACTGATTTCTTGCTTCCCCACCAATCTTTATTGGGTATCCAGTTTGGATCAAACATTTCTTTACGCTTTTTTTCAAGCTTTGGCCACAACACTTCTCTATTACGATTTAAAACCATCTCACATGAATCTGCATTAAACAAAGGATCATGTACAGGATATTCAACATTTCTATCTTTCAGCCATGATAGTAGTTTTGATTTCATGCGCGAGGTAATATCAGGATAGTTTAAAGCCTGATCAGACCTCTCACCGACATCCTCACCCAAATAATATAATTCATCATGATCATCTTCCCAATAATGAATTAATTTCCAGTCACCTTCTCTGATAATAGAACTTGGTTCACCTCCCTGATTCCCATAATGTGGATAATGCCAATATAAAGGTCTTTCATTAATAGTTTCTCCTTTTAAAAGGGGTAACAGACTAACCCCATCGGCATGCTGGTTTGGCATTAAAGGGATTCCTGCTAATTCTAATATGGTAGGGTATAAATCAACACCTGACACAGGAGTTTGGTTTACTGAACCTTGATTATTCATCCAGGGAACATCAATAAATAAAGGAACCCGTGTTCCCCCTTCCCATTGATAACCCTTACCACCTCTAAGCACTAGGCTATTGGTAGAAAAATTATCGCCAGAAACCACACCTCCGTTATCGGAAGTAAAGATGACTACCGTATTTTTATCCAGACCTAACTCCTGCAGGGATTGCAATACCACTCCCACTGCATCATCAACATGTTCTATTAGGCCGGCATACACAGGATTATCCTGATATTTACGCACAGGAAGAACTCTTTCCATTTCAAATCCTTGTTCATGAATACCCATCGAATCGGCTTTATTACGGTATTTTTCCCATTTTTCCTGCGTTGTTTGTATGGGTGCATGAACAGCATAAAATGATAGATAGGCAAAAAATGCAGTATCCTTATTTTGCTCCATAAACTTCACTGTTTCTTTGGCCAGCTTCATGGAAAGATTCATTCCTTTTTCTTCTTCACGATCTTCTAAATAAGGATTTTTAAATGGCGAAAAATAACCTCCTTTTCCGGGGCCACCATTCTCATTGCCACCCCTATTGATATCAAAACCATGATCCGTTGGTAGAGAGTGATTATCCGCACCCCCCAAATGCCATTTACCAGCAAAGAAAGTTGCATAGCCGTTTCCCTTTAAAGCCTCAGCTATAGTAATATCTTGCTGATTTAAATAATGCCTGTAGGAGGCCGGTAAAAGATTAGTATACCTCTTTTTTTTTCGCCAATCTTCACCCGAAAAAGCGCCAATATACTCCGTAATCCCATGTCGTGCAGGAAATTTACCAGTCATTATACTGGCTCTGGATGGACTACAAACGGTACAAGCGGAATAGCCATTAACAAATTTCACTCCTTTGCTTGCTATCTGATCAATATTAGGTGATTCATAATAATTACTTCCCATACAGCTTAAATCGGAATAACCTAAATCATCCACCAAAATAAACAGAAAGTTAGTTTTTTTTATTTCCTTTTGATCACAGGCAAATAATAAAGTGCAAAACAAAAGGATAATGATTCTATTCGCTAATTTACTCATTTTTATATTTTTTGATGTTTACTACATTGTTTAAAATCCCACCTGTTACTGAATACCAATTCGTTACTTTACCTATATCACATCATTAATGATGTGACTTTTATTTCCAATCATCAGTTCTAAATGCAGAAGCAGGTAAACCTGATTGATTATAAAGATTTGGTTGGGCAGTATCAGAGAAAGCAAATCGTACAGCAACAGGGTTCTTTATCCGGCTATTAAAAACAATAACCTTATTGTCTTTAATTTTTGCCTGAGCAGGATAAAAAACCCGATCCTCTCCTGCTATTTCAAAATCAGTCAGTGATTGACCTTTAAGCACAAGTCCAGCTTCCGCATAATCAAAATCAATCACTATTTGTTTCCCTTCAACGGACATAGATCTATACAAAGGTCCTGAGAAAGCCACATCTTGATTATAATCCTTTGCCAAAGCCCAAAGTGCCAATCTTTCTCCTACTTGTTGTTTTCGCAGGGGATGAATATTCTCAAGATCTCCTACGTCGTTAGTTACAGCCATACCTGTAAGTGGTACAGATAAGGTTTTTAATTGAGCTTCTCTGATATAGGCTCCACTTAGTCCTTTCTTATAATCATACGGTGCTATTTGCGTAAAATAAAAAGGAAAATCATATCCCCAAACGGTTCTCCAATCTCCTATTAAGGCTGTCATTAAATCTTTATAAACCACAGCATCATTTCTATTCGATTCACCCTGATACCAAATAGCACCCTTTATATTATAATTTGAAAACGGATGAATCATGGCATTGAATAATCCTCCCGTTTTAATCTGCCATTTATTTGCTTGTTCGCCTGTTGGCTTATAATAATCGTTTAACGTTTTATTTTTAGATAAAGCCTCTTCCCTTATCCACCATTTGGCATTACTACCACCCCAACTGGAGCTGATGATGCCGATGGGAATATCTAAATTTCCATAGAGTGACTTGGCAAAAAAATAAGCCGTCGCCGAAAAGCTTTTTACATTCTCAGAGGTACACACTTTCCAATCGCCCAAACCATTATCCTGTGGATGCTCTGAATAAATCCTGGAAACAGTAAACATCCGTATATTAGGATAATTGGCAGCTTTAATTTCTTCTTTATAATTAACTACCCCCTGAAAACGCTTTAAGACTGAATCAACCGGCATAAACATATTTGACTGTCCCGAGGCCAGCCAAACTTCACCAATCATAACATTTTTAATCGTATGATTCTCATGTCCCATTATCTTCACTGTATATGGACCTCCATAGCCTGGTGTTTGCAATTGAGCCTCAAAAACTCCCATCCGCGCTTTTACCGTTACTGTATCATTATTCCAACTACCACATACCTTTATTTGCTCGCCCACTTCGGTAGTCCAGCCCCATATGCTTACAACTTGTTTCTGCTGCAACACCATATTATTGGTAATAATAGATGGTAATATGATTTTGCCCT
>JBFHEL010000078.1:0-12565 GCA_041584155.1 Saccharicrinis sp. | reverse complement strand
TAAGCACTCAAATACATTCTTCTTCTTCTTGTATTTGATGTGGTAGGGGTAGTTTTTTATTTGAATATTTTTATTGACGACCTTTTTACAATCCTTATGGTTACTAAAGTAATAGTGATTTGTATTGTGTTTTAGGTCTTTACTTTCTTTTTTAACTGTAATGTTTTTAGCCGGCTCAATATTTTGGGTATAATCCTTTTTTGAATTAAGCGCATAACTACCATAGCCAAAGATATAAAGCAAGGCTAAAATAATATAAGTAATATGTGTGGAAAAAATTCCTACTAAAAACACTCTGCAAATTTGTTATATGTAAACCAGAATCAATTATTTTTTCAATTAGAAAAAAGATGATTTGCAAATATACAAATCATCTTTTTAAAAATATTGAAAACACTCTTTTATTCTTCTATTTGATCCAACATGTCTATTTTTTCCTGTAAAAGTTGGATGTTTTTTTTGCCATTTTCTATTTTATGCTGAAAATCCTTAATTAAGGAATCCGAACTCTTGCTTTTGGCAAAAAAGCCAATGTTATTTTCCCATACTGTAATGTCGTTTTCTAACTGTTTTAATTTCAATATGAGTTTGTGACGTTCTTGTGATATTTTATCATCCTGTTGCCCCGAGTTCTTTAGGTTTTCTAGCCTGTTTCTGAATTTTTGTACGTTTTTATGGTATTCATCCATGTTCAGATTATCGAAATGTTTGTTTATTTCATTTCTAAACTCCTGATTGATTTCATCCTTATTTTTAAACGGTACGTGCCCTATTTCAGAGAACTTACGTTGATATTCCTGCAGCACCTTAAAGTTTTCTTCGTTATCAGCCTTGTTCTTAAAGTTTTTAAGCTCTTCAATAAGGGCTTGTTTTTTCTTTAGATTATCTTCCTGCGATTCATCAATTTTATTAAAGAATTTCGATTTGTTATCGAAAAAGGCATCACAGGCTTTTCTAAATCTATGCCATATAGCATCCGATTGGCGACGAGGAACAGGACCTATTTCTTTCCATTCTTTCTGGATGCGAATAAATTCATTGGTACTTTTTTTCCAGTCAGTACTGTCTTTCATCGCCTCAGCTATTTCGCACAGCTTTGTTTTTTCATTCAGATTTTTCTGTTGTTCTCCTTTGTATTCTTTAAAAAAGGCTCTTTTATTTTCAAAAAACTTATCACAGGCACCTCTAAATCTTTCGTAAATGATATTGTTATCTTTTTTAGGGGCAAAACCAATTGTTTTCCACGATTGCTGTAATTCAATTAGTTTTTTGCTTTTACTTTCCCATTCGCTGGGTGAGTGCGCCTCTTCGGTAAGGATTTGTTCTGCTTTTTCGCATAAATCTGTTTTCAGCTTCAGATTTTCCTTGAGTTGATCCTTTAGCCCTTCAAAATAGGCTTGATGTTTTTGATTGATTATGGTTGTTGCAGCTTTAAAACGTTCCCAAAGCTCATCTTTTTTCTCCTTAGGCACAGGACCTATTTCCCGCCAGGAGTCATGGTATTTTTGTAAAGTTTTGAAGCTGTTTACTACAAAAGGATCATCAATTAACTTTTCTGCCTTTTCACAAAGATCAATTTTTAATTCCAGATTCTTTTTTAAATCAAGATCTCTAAGTTCCTTATTGATTTTTACATAATTGTAAAAATTCTCTATGTGCAGATTGTAAGTATCCCATACGTCACGAACTTTATTCTGAGGTATGGGTCCGATTTCATGAAAACGTTGCTGTAAGGCTCTGAATTCATTAAATGTTTCGTTTAATGATTCCTGACGATTAACCAGATTTTTAATGGCCTCAATAACTTCGTTTTTTGCAATCAGATTCTGTTCTTTCTCTTCTTCTAAATTCTTAACGAGTTGAGATCTTTTGTGTTTGAAATCTTTTAATAATTCTTTGATTTCCATTTCCAGGCTATCCAGCGGAGCAGTAAAATTTTCTTCCAATTCGCCTGAATCGACAAAGCTTTTTTTCAGTTGCTCTACTTCTTCGTTGTATATCTTATAAAAAAGGGATTTTATCTCATCAACTTCATCTTTGATCTCTGCAATTTCAAAGTTTTTCGTTATAAAAGACAGGCGTTTAACCAGATCTTCTCTGGATAAAACTGTTAAGTCCGTTTTTTCTAAAACTGCTTTCTCCTCTTTTACTTGCTCTTGTACTCCTTCTTTTTCGGAAGTTTCAGACACCGACGAATCTTTCTCTACAGAAGATTCCGTTTCCTTAGCTTCGGTTTTTGGAGAGGGTATATGTTCTTCAGTAACCTCTTTTGATGCCTCAGAATTATTAACTGCAGTTTCTGCTTCAGCCGATTCATTTTGACACTCTAATGTAGGTTCTGTTTTTTCATTTTGAGTATTTTCTGGAGAATTAGACGGCGTTAATTCTTTGTTTTCTTCAGATTTGTTTAGATCATTAGCTTCCATCAGCATAAAAGTTCGTGGTTCAATAGGTTCTTCGCATTGAAGTAAAAAACCTTGTTTTCCTGATTAGTATTATAGTACGAATATATTATATATCCTTAAAAACTCAAACTTTTTTATGACTTAACATGAATATATGATCTTGTTTTTTCAAAAAAATTAAAGTTACCAGCATTGTTGTAGAATATTTTGCAAGTTATTTAATTTATCTTTGTGGCAAAATAGAAAGAATGCGAATTGATATATTGACCTTGTTTCCCGATATGTTTCAGGGACCCTTTAGTGAATCCATAATAAAACGTGCACAGGAGAAATCCTTAGTCGAGCTGGTGTGTCACGATATCAGAGATTATACTACTAATAAGCATAAAAAGGTGGATGATTATGCCTTTAGTGGTGGGGCTGGAATGGTAATGCAAATTGAACCTATCGCCACTTTAATAGAAAAGCTTAAAAAGGAAAGGGATTACGATGAAATTATTTATGTTACGCCTGATGGACAAACTTTAAATCAGGGTATTGCTAACCAATTATCTTTAAAAGGGAATTTAATGATACTTTGTGGTCATTATAAGGGCGTTGATCAGCGTGTGCGAGATCATTTTATTACCCTTGAGTTATCTATTGGAGATTATGTTCTTACAGGTGGGGAATTAGCCGCAGCTGTTATTGCTGATTCAGTAATTCGGTTAATACCAGGCGTTATATCTGATGAAACTTCGGCATTAACTGATTCTTTTCAGGATGGCTTATTAGCCCCTCCGGTGTACACCCGACCTGCTGATTATAAGGGTTGGAAAGTTCCGGATATTCTGCTTTCAGGAGATACCAAAAAAATTGAAGCATGGAAGGAACAACAGGCCTACCTACGAACCAAACAACGTCGCCCGGATTTATTGAAATAGCTTTTCTTTGTTGTTGGTTAATAGGTGATGAACAGACTGTTTAGTAATGTGTAGTGCTCCTTATCACTTTCTAAATCAAGCAAATGCTTTGTTCGTGTTATAATTTTCCGCAGATACTCTTATAATTACAGGTTTTACAATTGTCGCTGTAGTCAGTCTGTTTAAAAGGAATAGCAGGATTAAATAGAATGCTCAATTCTTTTTTTAATCTTTCAATATATTCCTGTTCTACAAGTTTTAGGGTGAGTTTTTCGTTTTTTGAAGCACTACCTTTTTTTAAGGCATAATCCGGTGAAGTGAAGATCTTTTTAATCCAGACTACGCCAGGGAGGTACTTTTGTTCGCTTGTTGCCTCGTTTTTTAGTATGTGGCTATATAATAAGGTTTGGAAAATAGCTTTTTTGGCTTTGTGCTTTGTAGTTAAAAATAATTCTTCAACATCAGCAAAGTAGTCATCTCCTGAGCCGGTTTTGTAATCAATAACTCTTAGGTCTCCATCTTTTTCATCTAAGCGGTCAATGGTGCCGCCAATGTTTACTTTATTGTTATTTTCTATAGCTAAGGTAGATGATACCTTTTTCTCGAGACCTTTTAATATAAAAGGTGCATGTTTTTGTTCTACGCCTAAAAATTGTTGTATATACTTAAGGATGATGTCGTATACTAAGATGTTTTTGCCCTGAATATCTATAAAATCATTTTGGTTAAGTTGTTGACTAAAATATTTACTGAAGCTTTTTTGCAAAGCCTGATTAATGCCTTGTTTGTTTCTGGCAATGGCCTGAATGTCTTCAGGATTTACTTTTTTATTAATTAGTGGTTTGTATAGTTCTTCAACAGTTTCGTGGAATAATGTTCCAAAGATACGAGGGTCTATTTCTTCAGATATTTCATCCGGTTCAGAGGCTCTTAGGATGTACTTGTAATAAAAGCGCATAGGGCATTCAAAATAGGTGCTCAATGCACTTGGTGAAAGTTTTCTTTCCCCTTCGTCTAAATATTGATGAAGAATGTGCATGGTGTGCTCATTCTTATTAACAAAGTAATTTTTTGGCGTATGTATGTTTACGTGATCAACAGCAGTAGAAAAACTTAGTTTATTTGTAGGATATTCGTATTTTAATTGGAAAAGAAAGCGACTCATTTCTCCACTTTGCATTCCTTGAGCCGATGAATTATACAGTAACTGAACATTCTTTGCGCGATGAATTAATCGATAAAAATAGTAGGCAAAAATTGAGTCCTGATGTTCTATGGTTGGTAGCTCAAAGGCTTTTCGTAAACTATATGGAATAAGCGAATTGGTGGCTCCGGTTTGAGGAAATATACCTTCGTTCATATTTAATACAATCAGGTTTTCAAAGTCCAGAGCTCTGGTTTCTAATATTCCCATTAATTGTAATCCTTTTAAAGGTTCACCACTGAAGGGAATGCTCTTTAGGTCGGCAGCGCGTTTGAAAAGTTTAATCCATGTTTCTTTTTGAATCGTGATATTTAATTTTTTAATTAAATCAGAAAGCTGGGTGACAGATAAAAATAGTTGATAAATAAATTCCTTTTCAATCAACTGATTGTTTTCAGTATCGGATAACTCGGTATGTATCAGGTGAAGGAGATTGGTCAGATATGCTGAAAAATCGTTATTACTTTCAATGGCTTGAAAAATAGTAATTAGCAGTTTGCTCTTATGCAGTTCGTTGGCTTCGATGTAGGTTTTGTTCTGGCGCGTAATCATTCTGGCAAGGTCGGCATGCAGTTTAGGTTGCAAGGGCTCAATGTATTGATGTGTTAATATGGGTAATACATTTCTAAAATAAAACCAGGTTTTTCCTGCCTTTGTCTTTCTGCAATTCTTTTGAAGATCGAAAATTTGTTCCAGTAATCCATAGGCAGGGGTGTTTTTTATTGGGTAACCCATGGTAATATTTACTTTTTCATTATCTTCAGGAATGGCATGCAAAACAGGAAGTAGCATGGTTTCATCAGTAAGTATAACTGCATTTTTTAAGGCTGAAGACAATTGATCAGCTTCCTTTGTTGCTTGCTTTGCTGAACTATGTTTCTGCAAAAATTCATTGACAATTTGTGTTTGGGCGGTATCGGATGCTACGGAGGTTATTTTTATATGTGGCAGATCCGTATTTTCTTTGAAGTGCCAATCATGAGGAGATGGAAAATGGATTAGGTTTTCTTCTATAAATTTAACAGCCTCATGTTCTTTGTTGCGTTCAAAAGGATGGCTAGCCTTGGTTTTGTCCGATAAAAGCCAATGAGGTATGTCCCAAATAAAATCAGCTTTATTGCTAATCATCAGATGATTAAAGAGTTTTTTTTCACAATTGTTTAAGGCATTAAAAGCTACGAAAACAATTTTATTGTAAGGAATATTTAAAGCTTTTTTTTGCCGTATGTCAGTTGCTATTTTTCTGTATACGGCACCCTCATAGGTCATGTTTTTTTCGAGCAGACGTTGGTTAAAAGTCTCATAAACTTCGTATAGTCTTTCCCATATTTTTACAAACTCCTGCTGGTGATCAGATAATCTTTCGGGATTAAAGCTGTGCCAAAAGCTTTTGATGGTATTTATTTGTTCTGGAGTAAGAAAACTATAATCGTCTTCAATTTCTTTAATTGATAGGAGGTTGGAGAATACCTGTTTGGCATCGGCCATGTATTTATCCAGATCATCAAAATCATTTAAGATAATCTCACCCCAGGGAAGAAATTCATCGAAAGAACTTCCTGAATGATAAATCTCTTCATATACCTGATACAACTCAAATACCAGGGTTATTTTATCGGCAACCGGATGCTCGCTGAATTCCTGTATGAATTCATTGATGGTTAATGTAGTTGGTGACCAGAGTGGTTTAGTGGTTAATTTGCTTAGGTGTTGCTGAAAAAAAATACCAGCTCTTCGACCCGGAAAAACAAAACAAAAATCGGATATATTGGTTTGATATTTATTGTAATAATATTGCGCCAGATACTGTAAAAAGTTATTCATATAGGTGTATGGAATTTTTTTTGAGAAAAAAGAGAACCTGATGCAAAATTATAATAAACCTTTAATTTTTGGATAAAATAGTATTTATTGTAACAGCGGAATAAAACTTATTGCTCTGATTTAATTTTTCGCAGACTTTTTTAATATCTTGCATAGATTATGTGATTTTAATCAGGAAAAAGTAAATATTGCGCGTAAGGAATTGAACTATGGAAGAATTTTCATTTGTTGGAAACAGTGAAATTGATGCAATTGAAAAGTTGTATCAAAGTTATTTAAACAATCCAGACTCGGTTGATAAGAGTTATCAACTTTTTTTTAAAGGGTTTGATTTTGCCAGGAAAAATTATGATGCCCCTGTGCAAGTAGGTATGGGTAAGGAGTTTAATGTTGTTAACCTGATTTATGGTTACCGTCAACGAGGACATTTGTTCACAAAAACAAATCCAGTTAGACAACGACGGCAGTATTTTCCCACTCTGGACATAGAAAATTTTGGTTTAACGCAAGCAGATCTGGAGACCGAATTTCAGGCAGGAGAAGATCTGGGTATTGGTAAAGCAAAATTAAAGGATATTATTGCGCATTTGCAACAAACCTATTGTAAGTCCATTGGAGTTGAGTATTTGTATGTGCGACATCCAGAGGTGATTAAGTGGCTCAAGGATAAAATGGAACTGGTACGTAATGAGCCTGATTTTTCGGTCGAGAAAAAGAAGTGTATTTATGATCAGTTAAGTGTGGCTGCTGGTTTTGAGGCTTTTATTCACAAAAAGTTCGTGGGTCAAAAACGCTTTTCTCTCGAAGGTGCAGAAGTCATTATTCCGGGTTTACAGGCCTTAATTAACAAAGGAGCTGAGCTTGGGGTAAAGGAAGTGATGATTGGTATGGCTCACCGTGGCAGACTTAATGTGCTGGCTAATATTCTGAAAAAACCCTATGAAAATATCTTTAAGGAGTTTGTTGGTGATGAGTATGCAGAAGGGATTTCGCTTGGTGATGTAAAGTATCATTTGGGTTATCAAAATGATGTGACCACCAGAGATGGTCATCAGGTAAGGGTTAATCTGGCTCCTAACCCATCTCATCTTGAAACAGTAGGGCCTATTATTGAAGGAATAACCCGTTCAAAAATCAACAATAAATATAGCGATGATTATGATAAAGTTATACCTGTTGTTATTCATGGTGATGCTGCTATAGCGGGGCAAGGTGTGGTGTATGAGGTGATTCAGATGAGTCAGCTGCGTGGTTATAAAACAGGAGGGACTATTCATATTGTAATTAATAATCAGGTTGGGTTTACCACTAATTATCTGGATGCTCGTTCAAGTACCTATTGTACAGATGTAGGCAAGGTAACGAGGAGTCCTGTTTTTCATGTCAATGGCGATGATGCAGAAGAAATTGTTTATGCTTTGGAGTTGGCTGTGGAATTTAGGCAGAAATTTAATTCAGATGTATTTATCGATATTCTCGGATACAGAAAATACGGACATAATGAAGGGGATGAGCCTCGATTTACTCAACCAACTTTATATAAAGCCATCTCTAAGCATGATAATCCAAGGGATATTTATGGCGAACTGTTGTTGAAACAAAAAATATATACCCAGGACGAGCTGGATGCCTTGCAAAATGGCTTTGATGTGTATCTGGAGAAACAATTGGATAAATCAAAAAAGATTGAAAAGGTTGTTATTCAGCGTTTTTTAAAGGATGATTGGGAAGAATTCAGATATTCAGAACCTAAAGATTTTATTGTGCCCGTAGATACAGCTGTTAATAAAGATGTTCTATTGGATTTAAGCACTAAGATGACTACGCTACCAAAGGATTTACCATTTTTTCGAAAAGTGGAAAAAATTATGGATGACCGAAAAAAAATGGTGGCAAAGGATAAACTAGATTGGGCGATGGGTGAGTTGTTGGCTTATGCATCTCTGGTTACCGAAGGTAATCCGGTGAGATTGAGCGGGCAAGATTCTGTGCGGGGTACGTTTGCTCATCGTCATGCAGGACTGACTATAGAAAATGCTGATCAACAGTATTTTCCATTGAAACATCTCTCTGAAAATCAGGCGCGATTTGAGGTTTTTAATTCGCCCTTATCAGAATATGGGGTTATGGGCTATGAATATGGTTATGCATTGGCTACGCCTAAGGGCTTAACCATTTGGGAGGCTCAGTTTGGTGATTTTTATAATGTAGCTCAGGTGATTATTGATCAATATATTAGTTCGGCAGAGGAGAAATGGGGCTTGATGAATGGCTTGGTATTGCTTTTGCCTCATGGTTTTGAGGGACAGGGACCCGAGCATTCGAGTGCCAGAATTGAACGTTTTTTATCAATGGCAGCCAATAATAATATGCAAATTGTTAATTGTACCACTCCTGCTAACTTTTTTCATTTACTGCGTCGTCAGGTCAAATGGGATATCCGATTACCCTTGATTGTATTCACTCCCAAGAGCTTATTGCGCCATACCAAGTGTGTGTCGAAGATGGATGAGCTGGCAAATGGACATTTTCAGGAAGTGATTGATGATGTGCAGGTTGATGTGGATAAGGTGAAACGTGTTGTATTTTGTACCGGTAAAATATATTACGACCTGCTTGCCCGTAAAGAAGAATTAGAAGCCAGAGATATTGCCCTGGTACGCATTGAACAAATGCATCCTTTCCCTAAAGAACGCCTGCAGCAAATTTTAGATAAATATAGCAATGCTATTTTGCATTTGTGGGTACAGGAAGAACCTGAAAATATGGGAGCCTGGAAATATATTAGAGGTATGTTTAAGGGAGTTACTTTGGTTCCCGTTGCTCGTATTGCAAGCGGTAGTCCGGCTACCGGGTTAAACGGCTTGCATATGGTAGGACAAAAGGAAATTATTGATAAGATATTTAAAAAATGTCATTGTGAGCTTAAAAATAAATATTGTGGCTTACAATGTGTTGAAGGTAAGGATCGTAAAGAGATATTAAAACAACATAGATATTTCTCAGAAAAACCAAGATTCTCGATATAGTACTATTGAAAAAGATAAAAGATAATTAATATGATCATCGAAATAAAAGTTCCTTCTCCGGGGGAATCAATTACAGAAGTAGAAATAGCCAGCTGGTTAGTTAACGATGGAGATGTTGTTACTAAAGATCAGGAATTAGCTGAAATAGAATCGGACAAGGCTACCTTAACATTAAATGCCGATAAAGCAGGTAAGATAAAAATATTGATAGAAGCAGAGCAAACAGTGCCTGTAGGTGAGGTAGCTTGTACTATTGATACCTCTGTAGTTCCTGAAGAAAAGGTTTCGCCTAAGGAAGAGGTGCCTGTTGCTAAGGTAAAAGAAGAAAGCCCTAAGGTTCAGGAACAAAAAAAACAGGTGTCGGAAGAATTCGCTAAGGTGAAAATAACTCCTGTAGCTCAAAAGTTAATGGATGAAGAAGGTTGGAGTGTGGATGATGTGATTAATGGACTTCATCGTATTTCGAAAAAAGAAATCAGTGCCATTAAAGAACAAGGAATAGCAAAAGAGGAGGGAGGCGTGCCTCAGGGCCTAGCTGCACAACCTAAGGAGCGTGAGCTTAACAGGCAAAAGATGAGTTCTTTGCGTAAAAAATTAAGTGCCCGTTTGGTAGCTGTAAAACAGGAAACAGCCATGCTTACCACTTTTAATGAGGTGGATATGACTAATATTATGGCTATGCGAAAGAAATATCAAAATTTATTTATTGAAAAGCATGGTGTGAAGTTAGGTTTTATGTCTTTCTTTATTAAAGCTTCTGCATTAGCTATGCAAAAGCATCCTATGGTTAATTCAATGATTAATGGCGATGAGATTGTTACACCTAATTATGTTGATGTTTCAGTGGCTGTACAAACTCCTAAAGGATTAATGGTACCGGTAATCCGAAATACTGAATCCATGAGCCTTGCAAAAATAGAAGAAACCCTTAAGCAGTTGGCCGTAAAGGCGCGTTCGGGTAAGATTAGTCTGGATGAAATGACAGGAGGTACTTTTACTGTGACTAATGGTGGTGTGTTTGGCTCTATGATGTCCACACCCTTGATTAACCCACCTCAGTCGGCTATACTGGGTATGCACAATATCGTAGATAGACCTATGGCAGTGAATGGAAGAGTAGAAATCAGACCTGTAATGTATACTGCTTTATCTTATGATCATAGAATTATTGATGGAAAAGATTCTGTTGGGTTTTTAGTGACTTTAAAAAAGATGCTTGAAAATCCTGAGCTGATGCTTTCTGGAGGGGATGAGCTGGAAAAGTTAGTCCTGGATTTATAAGGATAAGCTGTTTTTTTAAGCCGCTTATATATTTATCTGTAGATAGAAAATATAAAACCGCTCGTGATCCGTTGTTGATCATTGAGCGGTTTTTCTTTAATCAGACACAATATTTTTATTTCTCATCAATTGAAAAATCGGTAAAGCTAATCACTTCATCGCGCAGGTCATCTTTGTATTTTAGACTGCGGTAAATGCCCCATTTGGGTCGAATGAAATCAGCATCTGTTTTCCATGCGCGTATTTTTTCTGATTGATAACTCATTAAAATTTTTTCATCTTTAATCCTGATGATTTCGATTTTATATTTACCTGTTTCGCCAAAAGTTACTGTTTCAGTTGCTTCAACCCAATTGCCTTTAAAATCATTGAGATCCGCTTTGGTTAAGGTTTCCTGAGTTAGGTTTTCGGCATACCTTAATTCCAGTTTATCTATATCTCCTTTGCGTGCAGTTAAAGTTACCAATGGCATATTGTCTTCTATTCCTCCAACGGCTTTTAGTTGATGCAGGTGTGTAAAGCCTTTGCTTGCTTTGAAGTTTTTGTCCAATTTAAATTTCCATTTATATACAACAGTCTCGCCTTTGATGGCTTTTGTATTGGCAGGAGATTGCTCGTATGCTTTAATTTCATTTCTTTGACGGTCAAATTTCTTGCATCTGTCATTGTCTTTATCTGTATGTATATGAAATTGGAAAACATAACAGTTTAACTCATTATCAAAAATTTGTGTAATGTGTTTGCCAAACTCATCATGTGCACAATCGGGAGCTTCAATCACAGTATAACCTGGAGCCAGTGTGGCATTAATTAATTCGTAGGTATCGGTCTCTCCATCCGCTTTTAATATTACTTGAGCATTGGCAAGACCAAAGAAACCTAACAGTATGATTACTAAAGTTGTTTTCATTCAGTATTTTATTTAAATTTTAATTTACAATTACCTTATAAGAAGCGCTTTTTTGTTGATTATAAATAGTTACGATATAAATACCTGTGTTAAGGTTGCTAATTGTAAGCTTATCCTCTTGAACATTATCTTTGCTCCATATCATTTCGCCACTTATGTTTCGTATGGCAATGTTTTCTCCATTGGTATTAGTAATTACAAATGTATTATGACTAGGGTTGGGATAGATTAAATAATTGCTTTTTTCTGCTGTGTTTGAAATAGTTGTTTCTACTATTTCTTCAATACTAAAATCTGTAAAATAAACTATTTCATCTCTCAAATCTACAGAGTCATTCAGGCTACGGTATATGCCCCATTTGGGACGAATAAAATCGGCATCAGTTTTCCATACGCGAATATTTGATGCGGTGTAATTGAGTAAAGTTTCTTGTTCAGCATAGCTTTTAATGGTGATGCTATAACTTCCGGATTCGCCATAGCTAACTGTTTCGGTAACTTCCACCCAGGTGCCTTTAAAAGGATTCAAATCAACTTTGGTAATGGTCTCCTGAGTGCTGTACTCGGCATATCTGAGCTCCAGTTGATCCGGGTCGCCCATTCGTGCAGTAAGTGTAATTAGGGGCATGCTCTCTTCGGTGCCACCAACCGCTTTAAGCTGATGCAGGTGGGTAAAGCTGCTGCTAGGTTGAAAATCTTCATCCAGCTTAAATTTCCATTTATATTCAACCATTTCCCCTTCAATAGCTTTTAAATTATCAGGAGACTGATCGTAACTTTTAATTTCTGTTCTTTGCCTGTCGTAGTTAATGCACCTGTCAGAGTCTTCGTCTCTGTGTATGTGAAATTGAAAAGCATAGTCTTCCAGATCGTTGCTGTATGTTTGGGTAATATGGTAGCCAAATGCAGCGTGGCCGCAGTCAGGAACTTCTACAGCTGTATAACCGGGAGCTAATACTGAATTAATTAAATTGTATGTGTCTGTTGTGCCATCTGCTTTTAATACGACC